>CAMKMK010000100.1 GCA_946413885.1 uncultured Prevotellaceae bacterium | reverse complement strand
GTAGCACACCAGGTGGGGAAATGTACGCCGTTAGTGACGTAACCCACATGACTCTCCTCAGGAAGGTAACCGTTCCAAATATTGTTGAACATCTTCTTGCTGACTTCGCCATGCAACCAGCTCACGCCATTAACCTCCTGACAGGTGTTGCAAGCAAAGGTGGACATACAGAAGCGCTCACCCTTGTCGTTAGGATTCATACGTCCCATGCCGATGAACTCATCCCATGAGATACCCAACAATTGAGGATATCCTCCCATATACTTACCAAAAAGTCCTTCGTCGAAATAGTCATGACCAGCAGGAACTGGAGTGTGAACGGTATAAAGGCTACTGGCTCGCACCAACTCCATTGCCTGATTGAATGAAAGGCCCTCTTCAATGTAGTCACACAAGCGTTGCAAGTTGCAGAGCGCAGCGTGACCCTCGTTACAATGATAGATATCCTTCTTGATACCAAGCTTCTTGAGCATCAACATACCACCAATACCAAGCAGAATCTCCTGTTTCAGTCGATTCTCCCAGTCGCCACCATAGAGGGTGTGGGTAATGGGTTTGTCGAAATCGGAATTCATCTCGTTGTCAGTATCTAACAAATACAGCTTCACACGGCCGACATTCACTCTCCAAACGTATGCATGAACATGGTAGTTCATATATGGAACATCGATAACCAAAGGTGTGCCATCCTCGTTCAATTGCTGCTCAATAGGCAAAGAACCAAAATTCTGAGCCTCGTAATTGGCTATCTGCTGTCCGTCCATTGCCAGGCTCTGTGTAAAGTAGCCATAACGATAAAGGAAACCAACTGCACACATATCGACGTTGCTGTCAGATGCCTCCTTCACGTAATCACCAGCCAGCATACCCAGACCGCCGCTGTAAATCTTCAGGGCGGAGTGAATGCCGTACTCCATGCAGAAATAGGCCACGGAAGGACGCGTATGATCAGGTTCCACGTCCATATACTTGCGGAACTTCGCATAGACATCCTGTATGCGCTTCATGAGTGCCTTGTCCTTCAAGATTTCCTCTTTGCGGGTGTGGCTTAGGCGCTCCAAGAGCATCACAGGATTATGCTTCACGTCGTGATAGAGGTCAGGATCAATATCGCGGAACAGGTCGCGAGCCTCGTAGTTCCACACCCACCACATATTGTGGGCAAGTTCTACAAGTTTGCTGAGTTCTGCAGGCATATTGCTCTTGACAATGACCGACTTCCAACTGGGTTCGTTGGCATTACTTGCTTTAATCTTCATAAAATTCCAAATAATTTTAAATATGCTTTGTTTATTTATTCGTTGCAATCAGACGCTTAGCCGCATTGCGAAGCGCAATATCGTAAGCATCGTAGTAATACTTGATGAAGTGCTTCCATAAAGCCTTCTCAGAAAGGCGAGCGGCACGACGTCGAACAGCATCCCGCTCCTTCTTGTCATAAGAGGAATATTCAGCTATCGCATGGCATATACCATCGGCTACCTCATTGAAATTATAGTCATCGCGAGCCAAGACCTCTACTCCATCTGCCAAAGTACTTTGTGAGCCTTTCATTTTATTGGCCCACATGCCAAACCCAGAAAGTGAGGTTGTAATGGTTGGCACATGGAAAGCAATGGCCTCGAGGGGAGTGTAGCCCCAAGGTTCGTAATAAGAAGGATATACGGCCAAATCATCACCTATCAGGAGATCGTAATATGACACGTTGAAGATACCATCCTTCCCATCAAGATAACAGGGAGTGAAGATAATATGAACACGATCTTCTGGCCGATTCCACACGTTGAATTCGCGAAGTAAACGCAATACGTTGTCGTGCTCAGGCTCATGGATGTCATGCGTGAGTACAGGACTCCAAAGCGAAGTAGCAAATGAACCACCCTGACGGAGTCGATTCTGGAGATCCTGACGAGGACCAGCTACCCAACCAGGAACCTGAACAAGAGCCAGGACTGGGTGATGAAGCTGTTCATTGAAAAGACTACGACGCATAGCCTCGAGGAACACATCGATACCTTTGTTCTTGAATTCATATCGACCGCTGGTGGCAACAATCAGAGTATCATCGGAATACGTGTGGCCTGTCAATGCGTTGGCAACCTGGAAAATCAACTTGCGAGCCTCACGACGTTT
Source organism: uncultured Prevotellaceae bacterium (assembly GCA_946413885.1). GTDB lineage: Bacteria > Bacteroidota > Bacteroidia > Bacteroidales > Bacteroidaceae > Physcousia. The sequence continues at coordinate 6,361 of CAMKMK010000100.1, read as the reverse complement.
CTTGGTAAACTCAGTTCCTTTAGGCACAAAATCTGCCTCAAAACCATTCATCAGAATAGCATCACACTTCTTATCGACCAACTCTTCGCACTCGCGACCTGTAACATCACTAACGGTGGTGAAGCAATCGACATGATGAGCCGTCTGACGCTCCACGCTATGTTTGGCCTCCATATTCAATTCCTGCGACATCTGGATACCATTGTAGGCCCATAGGTACTCATAGAGAGGCTTGTTGTTACATGCGATACTGCGTCCTATACTGGTAGCGTGAGTTGTGAAGATGGTAGCGATCTGAGGAACGTACTTCTTTACATAGAGCACCCCAAGACAAGTCATCCACTCGTGAGCCTGATAGATAACATTAGGAGTCTGAGTCAGGTAATAATTATAATAGCTCTCAACCACCAAACCTGCCGCATAAGAGAACATGCTGGCTTCGTCGTAGTCACCATAAGCATGAAGGCTATCTACCTGAAAATCAACCCAAGCATCGCCATAGATCGTGTTCTTACGCTCAAAATATGGAGTGAAATCTACCAATATAACACAAGGATGACCAGGAATGTTCCAACGGCCCACACGTACGCGAAGACCAGACTTGGCAGCCTCCTTGACCCAGGAACTCCAAAGATGCTTGTCCTCGATGAAAAGAGGATTCTCTTTACCTGCCCACAAATCAGGACCTATGAAAACAATATGGTCAGGCATAGCATCCTGCAGAGTTTTGGCCCTCGTGGATAAAACGGTATATATTCCCCCAACCTTATTACATACTTCCCAACTGCTTTCAAATATAAAGTTAGGAGTCATCCTGTCATCTCTCATTGAACGTCTGATAAATACCCAAATCGGGTACAAAGGTAACAAAAATCTGTCAAAATAGAAAGGGAAGAATGTTTTTTAGCACAAATTTCTGTCATTTATTATTTAAAATGTGTAAAAGATGATAAATTACATTGTATAATTTATATCTTTGTCTGGAATATTTTGCAAAATGATGAAAAAAGCCGTCACATCCGTCTTACTGTTTCTCTGCATTACCATGAATGCTGGAGGACCATGGAAAATGGGATTGACTTGTCCAAATGAAAATATTAATCTCATCATAGATCTGTATGAAGAATCCATCGACGTTCCTGGCTTAGAAATGTTTGGACCGATGAACGGGTATCTCAATGGAAACATTTACGGAGTTTGGTACGTTACAGGATTTAATATATTGGACGATAAAAACGTGACCATCAAAGTAGCCAATGATCTGGGCAGCGAAAATCAAAAGATCAGTCTGACCCAGACTTCTGACAGCACCTGGATGTTGAAGTTCGAAGGACAGCAAGTAGTAAAGCGCGCTGTTGGAAAGAAATTGGTGAAGATACCACGCGAACTGGTCATGAAAAAGAAATAAAAACATTCAATCAAAGATGCCCAGAAGTATAAACAACAGAGGCAAAAAGGAAAACAAATACGTACGGACTGCGTTAGGTGGTCTGTTGGCAGGATTTGCCATCATGTTGGTCGCTGACTACTATTACGAGAAAAGCTCCACGAACGAGGCTTGTATGTCTTGCCATATTCACCCTGAGGCTGAGAACAACTGGAAGAAGTCTGTTCACTACATGAACGAGAGCGGTGTAATGACTGAGTGTGTCGCTTGTCATTTGCCTCCCAAAGGAACTTTCAAGCACTTCACGGCAAAAGCCAGTATGGGAATGAAAGACATCTGGTCCTACCTGACTAAAGATACCAGCGAACTGGATTTTGCAGCCAAACGTGATGTTGAATATGCCCCCAAGATTGTATTCAACGAATCCTGCAAGAAATGCCACATCAATTTGTTCCCTCAGGGACTAAGTGATGATGGAGTGGCAGCTCATCTCTATTATGAGGAGAACGAGGAGAAGTTAGACCTGCAATGTGTAAGTTGTCACTTGGATGTAGGTCACTTTATACCAGGTTACAAACATGAAAAGATGAACTCTGCTCCGATTGATACATCTGGTGTCGTTTATGAGGCTGCGACTGAGATAAAGGAGTTCAAGAATTTCACAGAGACCATCCCCAAAACACGTTCAAGCATAAACATGGTGGCTATTCCTGGCGGCACTTTCCAAATGGGAAGCGACAAGGGAGATTCCTTCAGCAATGAGGACGAGTATCCAAAACATAGCGTAACTATCTCTCCTTTCTTCATGGCTGAAGTTGAAGTTACCTGGAACCAATATTGGGCTTTCTATGTTGAAACCATGTCAGAAGGCCGCACAAAACCAGAGGCTATCTACGCCAACAATTCTCGTCCTGATGTGGATGTTGTATCAGGTCCTACCCCACCCTTTGGGTCTCCAGATCAAGGTTGGGGAATGGGAAACCGCCCTGCTATAACGATGACTCATTATGCAGCTGAGACTTACTGTCAATGGTTGTCGTTAAAGACAGGAAAGAAATACCGCTTGCCAACAGAGGCTGAATGGGAATATGCCGCTCGTGGCGGTACAGACACTCCCTATTTCTTCGAAGGAAAGCCAAGGAAATACAGCAACGAAGGCTTCTGGAACAAGATTTTTGGAGTGGATACCGTCAATATCAATCGCTACACCATCTATGCCAACAACAGCAAGAATCGCACGCAGGAACCCACAAAGGTGGCACCCAACCCATTTGGTCTGAAGAATATGCTGGGTAACGTAATGGAATATTGCCAGGATTGGTATGCTGAGGATGCCTACAAGAATGTGAAAGATGGTGCTGTGGATCCCAAGGGACCTGCATCAGGTACAGACTATGTCGTACGAGGTGGGTCGTATGCTGATGATGCAAAGGACTTGAGATGTGCAGCTCGAGCACATTCCAATTATGAGGCATGGTTGAAGACTGACCCTCAGAATCCAAAGAGTATCTGGTGGTTGAGCGACATGAAGGGAATAGGATTCCGTATTGTTTGTGAGGTTCCTGATGGAATAAATGCAAAATAACATCATATAATAATAAATAAGGTATTTCATTATTTTATTAAACAAAATGAAAATGGAAAAAGAAGGTTTAAGCAGAAGAAAATTCCTGACCAACGGTGCCTTGATAGGTGCTGCAGGTATGATTGCCCCAGCAGTTCTGAGCAGCTGCACTGGTGGTAGTAAGGCATCAGTAAACACTCCCTTAAAGAAAGAGGGAGAGTTCTATGTTCCTGACATGCCAGACAAGGCTGACGACGGCAAGGAGCTGAAAGTTGGCGTTATTGGTTGTGGAGGTCGTGGCTCAGGTGCCATCATCAATCTGCTGGATGCTGCAAATGGCATCACAGTTACAGCCCTGGGAGATGTGTTTGCTGATCGTCTGTTCGGCCTGCGCGACAAATTGAAGAATGATCGCCAGCAGGAAGTTCCTGAAGACAAATGTTTCGTAGGTTTCGATGCTTATCAGAAAGTCATTGATTCTGGTGTTGACATGGTAATCATCGCAACTCCTCCTGTATTCCGCCCCACTCATTTCCAATATGCAACTGAAAAGGGCGTTCACTCATTCCTTGAGAAACCTATCGCAGTAGATCCCAAAGGCTATCGCACCATCATGGCAACTGCCAAGCAGGCACAGGCTAAGGGTTTGAGCGTTGTAACGGGAACTCAGAGACATCATCAGCGCAACTATGTTGAGGCCAACAAGCAGATTCAGGCTGGTATCATTGGCGAGATTACTGGTGGTAATGTATATTGGAACCAGGGTATGCTGTGGTATCGTCAGCGTGAGGCTGGTTGGACAGACATGGAGTGGAACATCCGCGACTGGGTGAACTGGAAGTGGCTGAGTGGTGACCACATCGTAGAGCAGCACGTTCACAATATCGATGTATTCCTCTGGATGAGTGGTTTGAAACCCGTAAGCGCAACATCTTTTGGTGCTCGTCATCGTCGTATCACTGGTGATCAGTTCGATATGTTCAGCACAGACTTCACTATGGAGAATGGCATTCATCTGCACAGTATGTGCCGCCAGATTGATGGCTGCAGCAGCAATGTCAGCGAGTTCATCCAGGGTGCAAAGGGTTCTTGGAGTAGCGCAACCAATGAGATCAAGGATCTCGAGGGCAACGTTATATGGAAGTATGACAGCGAGAAGGCTGGCCAGGAATTCCAGCAGCATGATCCATATGTATTGGAGCATGTAGATTGGGTAAATCATATCCGCAGAGGCACTGCACACGAGGAGGCTACAGAATGTGCCACATCATGTATGGCAGCCATCATGGCACGTGAGGCAGCATATACAGGCAATACCACCAATTGGGACGAGATGACTCAGTCACCTATGGACTACATGCCTGAGAAGTTGGAGCTTGGTCCCTTGGATTTGGCTAACTACAAAGTGCCCGTTCCTGGTACTGCAAAGGAGTAATCACACAATAAATAAGGACACATTTATGAAAAGACGTAATTTTCTGCTTGGTTCCATGTCTGGATTAGCAGCTGCCAGTCTCGCTCCTACCACTCTGTTGGCTTCATGTGCCCCAAAGAAAGAGAAGAAGAATGAGACTCCCCTGAACATCTGTTTCCAGGAAGGCATCCCCATCGGCGAGAACCTGAACGAAAAGCTTGACTACATGGAAAGTCTTGGTGTTACAGGTCTGGAAGTTGGAGGCCGTGGTTTGGCAGGTCGTGTTGAAGAACTCACGAATGCCCTGAAAGGTCGCAACATTAAATTAGGTGCTATCTGCGCTGGCTTTGATGGATTCATTCTGGCTGAAGATGAACAGAAGGACGCATTCGACAAGAGTATGCGTGAGATTATCGAGGCTGCTGGCAAGCTTGGCTCATGTGGCGTCATCATGGTTCCTGCATTCAATGGTCAGAGTCCATGCAAACCTCACACGATGGATACACGCAACTATCTGTGCGAGCAGCTGCACGAGTTGGGTGAATTCGCTGTTCAGTGTGGCACTACCGTCATTCTGGAGCCACTCAACAGAAACGAGTGCTTCTATATGCGTCTGGTAGCTGATGCCGCAGCAATCTGTCGCGACTCTGACAGTGAAGGCGTAAAGTGTATGGGTGACTTCTGGCACATGCAGGAAGAAACTTCTGACTATGCAGCCTTCATGGCAGCTGGCACCAAGTATCTGCAGCACGTTCATATCGCCAGTCGTGGTCGTCGCAAGACTCCAATCGAAGATGGCGAAAAAGACGACTACAGAGATGGTATGCGCGCACTCAAAGAGATGGGCTATCCAGGCTTTATCAGCTACGAGTGCGGATGCGATGGCGACAAGGCAACTGTGCTGCCAGCATCAGTAGAATTGCTTCGCAAACAGTGGGAAGAGGCATAAATCTCTTTACCATATTACAATTAAGGAAAGTGTCTGTCGACAGGAAATTCGGCAGACACTTTTTTTTAATTGAGTCAATCAGGACAAGACAATTTTTCAACCTCATTTCTTAGAAAAAAACTCGACACGTTGAAGTCGAAAAGACAACACGTTGAAATTGCAAAATCAACACGTTCTTCCTGCAAAGACAACACGTTGTGATTTATGATACGACATGAGGCCTTAACCTTATTATATTTTATGGGCCTGAAATATTACAATAAGTTAAAGTTTGCGCACGACTGCATCAACATACAGAGAATTTCAGTAAATTTGCAACATAGCTGGTAATGGCACTATATTACAAGATAGGATAGTTAGGACATGAATTCAAAGATCAAGACTATGCTGCAGCAGTTATTGCGCAGCCCTCAGAAGTTTCCTGTGGAAGCCGCCCTTGGATTGGCTTTCTTCTTCATTGCCGCATGGCATACAGAAAAAGGCGTATGGAGTAGTGTGACATGCAGAATGGAAAGCGGAGTGAATGTTGATATCCTTTGGCTTTTTATTCCTCTGGTCGTATTTACGTTTTGGCTCAGGAAAGTCAATCGCTGGCTCTATTTAGCTTCTTTCTTCATTTTTTTCCTGTTGATAACTCTCAACCTGAAACCATTCCTTTGGACATACGGGTTCTATTTCACGTATGCTTTGGCTGCCATACTCCTTGTGGTAGGCATCAGGAAGATGAATAACCAGACCTTTGCTGCCCATGCTATCCATGTGGTGACACAATTGTTCTTAGGCATCCTCATTACAGGTATCCTCAACATGGCTGTTCTGGCTATCATCCACTCGTTCTTCTATATCTTTGGTATTGATGATCCCAAACATTTCTATGAGCACATCTTCCAGTTTATCTGGTTCGTACTGGCTCCACAAATTTGCTTCACCTTTATCACTAACGATGAGGATAAGGTTAGCGAGCCAGCGAAAGTGCTGAGATTGATCCTTAACTTTATCCTCTCGCCTGCCATCATCATCTATACCATTATTTTATATACCTATTTC
>CAMKMK010000099.1 GCA_946413885.1 uncultured Prevotellaceae bacterium | reverse complement strand
GTCGCCAAAGCATTCAACGAGGGCGTATTCATCAATCCTGTGATTCCACCAGCATGCGCACCGCAAGACACTCTGGTTCGTTATGCTTTAATGGCGACCCACACAAATGCCCAAGTCGATGAGTCGGTAGAAAAACTGAAGAAAGTGTTCCGTGAATTGGACATCCTAAAGTAATAGAAAACATAACTATAACTCTAAAATGTCAAAGGGCGCCTTCTTCGATCTCGAAGATTGCGTCCTTTGCTGCAATATATTCAATAGAAACATAACTTATCATCAAAAACAACACTTACAGAAAACATGGTTAATTTCTCTCTCAAAGATAAAGTGGCTTTAGTGACGGGTGGCTCTTACGGGATAGGTTTCGCAATAGCAAAAGCATTGGCTCAAGCTGGAGCACGAATAGCCTTCAACTGTCGTAGCGAGGAACACTTGAATCAAGCCCTTTTGGACTACAAGGCGTTAGGCATCGAGGCTTTAGGCTACATTTGTGATGTGACTCAGGAAGATCAAGTGCAGAAAATGGTGGAAGACATAAAGCAACGCTTAGGCATTATCGATATTCTGGTTAACAATGCTGGCATCATTAAACGTATCCCTATGACGGAAATGAGCGTGGAAGAATACAAACAGGTCATCGATATTGACTTAACTGCTCCCTTCATTGTCAGCAAAGCAGTCATTCCTGGAATGATTACAAAGGGACACGGCAAGATTATCAACATCTGTTCCATGATGAGCGAACTGGGGCGCGAAACAGTATCTGCTTATGCAGCAGCAAAAGGCGGGTTGAAGATGTTGACTCGAAACATCGCATCTGAGTATGGAGAATACAACATCCAATGCAACGGCATAGGACCAGGCTATATCGCCACTCCTCAAACTGCTCCTTTGCGAGAGCGTCAACCTGATGGAAGTCGTCATCCTTTTGATAGTTTCATTGTTTCAAAAACACCTGCTGCGCGTTGGGGTACTACAGAGGATCTTGAAGGTCCAGCAGTATTCTTAGCAAGCGATGCCAGCAATTTTGTGAATGGACACATCCTGTATGTGGATGGCGGAATCCTTGCATACATTGGAAAGCAACCTAAATAAGTGATTATCTGTCAAAGTTCACATATTCCGATTTATTAATTGACATAATGGAGAATATATTTACTTACATCATAGGATTGGGCGCATCAGTCATGATGCCTATCATTTTCACCATCCTGGGTCTGTGTTTACGCATCAAGTTTGGCAAAGCTTTACTTAGCGGCCTTTATGTTGGAGTCGGATTTGTTGGGCTAAGTGTTGTAACAGGATTACTCACCAGCAGTATGGGTCCCGCCTTGGACAAGGTGATCAAAGACTACGGATTGCAGTTGGAAATCTTTGATATGGGTTGGCCAGCAGCAGCTTCCGTAGCATACAACACAGCTGTAGGAGCCTTCATCATCCCAGTTTGTCTTGCCATCAATCTGCTGATGCTTTTCACTCGAACAACACGTACAGTAAATATTGATTTATGGAACTATTGGCATTTCGCTTTTGTTGGTTCGATCGTATATTTTGCTACTGACAGTCTTGTCTATGGGTTTGATGCAGCAATTTTCTGCTACATGATTACTCTCATCATGGCAGACAGAACTGCAGATAAGTTCCAGATTTACTACGAGGGAATGGACGGCATCTCTATTCCTCAGCCATTCTGCCAAGGATTCGTTCCATTTGCAGTCTGTATCAACAAGATTTTAGACCATATTCCATTCTTTAACAAACTTGACATCGATGCAGAAGGTCTCAAGAAGAAGTTTGGCATCTTGGGCGAACCTCTCTTTTTAGGCGTAATTGTTGGATGCGCTATTGGTGTTTTGGCTGGCTATAATATAAAAGATGTATTGATTCTTGGTGTGAAGATTGGTGCTGTCATGGAACTTATCCCTCGCATTACTCGCCTCTTCATCGACGGACTTGTTCCCATCTCTGATGCCACAAAGAAGATGATTGCCCGTCACTTTGGGGATCGTGTGAAGCTTCATATTGGTATGAGTCCTGCACTCGTTATTGGGCATCCTACGACGTTGGTTGTCTCTTTGCTCCTCATCCCAACCATCCTCTTATTGGCAGTCATCCTTCCAGGAAACAAATTTCTTCCTCTTGCATCTTTGGCAGGTATCTTCTATCTCTTTCCTGTAGTACTTCCGATTACCAAGGGAAATGTTGTCAAGACATATATCATAGGACTTGTAGCTCTAATAGTAGGTCTCTATTTCATTACAAATATTGCAGAGGCTTTCACGCTGGCTGCCAATTTCGTTTCTGAGCAACATCCTGAAGATGCATCTGTTCGCATCCCTGATGGATTCAGTTCAGGCGCGGCCCTTGATTTCGCATCCAGTATTCTTTGTTGGGTTACTTATCATCTCTTTGCTTCTTTCAAGGGCATTGTGGGCATTTTCTTAAGCCTCCTGATTTTGGCAGGTCTTATTCGTTGGAATTATAAAAGAATAAATTCATACAATAATCAATGAAAAAGAAATCATTATTTATTGGTGCAATATTAGCATCAACTATCACTATGGCACAGAAACATACTAACTACGAGTTGCGCTATGCTACTCATCCTGAAGACGTGAAGACTTATGATACTTCTCGTTTGAGGAAACAATTCGCTGTCGAGAAAGTCTTCTCTCCTGATTCCATCAATCTGGTTTACTCTATCCACGATCGTTTCATCGTTGGCGGAGCAATGCCAGTTAGTAAAGTTCTTCAGCTGGAAACAATTGATTATCTGAAAGCTCCTAATTTCCTCCATCGTCGAGAGATTGGTATCATCAATGTGGGCGGAACAGGTAAAGTCAAGGTTGGTAATGAGGAGTATGAACTCAAGAACAAGGAGGCTCTCTACGTAGGAAGCGGAGAACATGAAGTTTATTTCTCCAGTGTGGATGCAAAAAATCCTGCCCACTTCTATTTTAACAGCGCTACAGCTCATACCTCGTATCCCACCAAAAAGATTACCTTAAAGGAGGCAGACGTGTTGAAAGCTGGTTCACTCGAGGAATCCAATGACCGTGTCATCAATCGTCTTATAGTTCAGAAGGTTGTAAAGACTTGTCAGTTACAGATGGGTATGACGGAACTGAAGCCTGGAAGTGTGTGGAATACGATGCCTGCCCACACCCATGCACGCCGTATGGAAACCTATTTCTATTTCAATGTTCCTGAAGGACAAGCTGTATGCCATTTCATGGGCGAGCCTCAAGAAACTCGTCCTATCTGGCTCCATAACGAACAAGCTGTCATCTCTCCTGAATGGTCTATCCATGCTGGAGCAGGTACCAGCAACTATATTTTCATTTGGGGTATGGCTGGAGAAAATCTTGATTATGGGGACATGGATGCTGTAAAACCAACAGAACTGAAATAACAAACCAGTCTCATTCCCAATGAGTCGTAAATTCAATTACGATAAATACCCCGCCACTCAAGTATCTGGAGAAGTTTTTCGAGGATGGAATTGTATTCTCGAAAAGCTATCTAACGAGTTAACAACCAATCAAACATTGGCTGTAGAACTCTACACAGGTGTTTATGAAGACGAAATGGAGCGAGCATTTCAAGAACATTTTGGAGCTGTCCTGAACACACGATCTTTGATGAAACCAGAGGAAGAAATCATCCAAATGACAGAACAGTTTATGACGGATGATGTGCTTTTCGGTTATGTTACACGGCTTCAACTGGTGGATTATTTTTGTTCTGATGCTCTTAAGCAAGCACAACGTCAGCATCCACGTGTTATCATAGGAAGTGGAGCGACCCTTGTTGCCCCTCCAGACGCTTTGATTGCCTATGTGGATATGGCTCGATGGGAAATACAGATGCGATTCCGACGACATGAGGTAAAGGCACTTGGAGTTGATAATCACGAGGATGCCCTCAGCATACAATATAAGCGTGGTTACTTCAATGATTGGCGTATCCTTGATAAGCATAAGTCTCAACTCATGTCACGCGTCAGTTGGTGGATAGATACTCATCATGCAGATCGTCCTTTGATGATTAGTGGAGAGACTTTCCTGAATGGTCTGAATCAGACGTTACATTCTCCCTTTCGTGTGGTTCCTTTCTTCGACCCTGCTCCTTGGGGAGGACAATGGATGAAAGAAGTTTGTGATCTGGATCGATCCGTGTCCAACTACGGTTGGTGCTTTGACTGTGTACCTGAAGAAAACAGTCTTTATCTATCCGTTCAAGATGAGCTCATTGAGTTTCCTTCTCAGGACCTCCTCCTCTATGACAGCAAAACCTTATTGGGAGAACCTGTATGGGCAAGATTCGGACAAGATTTCCCCATCAGATTTGATTTCCTTGATACCATCGAGGGAGGTAATCTCAGTTTACAGGTTCATCCAACAAACCAGTTCATTCGCGAGAACTTTGGCATGTATTATACACAAGATGAAAGTTACTATCTTCTTGATGCGGCTCCAGGTGCATACGTATATTTAGGACTTCGTGAAGGCATTCAGCCAGATGAGATGCTACATGATTTACGAGCAGCCCAATTGGGCGAGATAGTTTTCGATGCTGATAAATATGTCAATAAGATTCCTGCCAAGAAACACGATCATTTCCTCATTCCTGGTGGAACCATTCATTGCTCAGGAGCTGGCAGCATGGTTCTGGAAATAAGCAGTACTCCAAACATCTTTACTTTCAAATTATGGGATTGGCAACGTTTGGGCCTCGATGGGAAACCTCGTCCAATCAATGTGGAACGTGGCAGTCATGTTATTCAATGGAACCGCACAACACCCTATGTAATGCAGAACCTAGTCAACCATGTAGAGATCATTGATGGTGGAGAAGGATGGAAGGAAGAGAAGACAGGACTTCATCCCAATGAATTCATCGAGACACGTCGTCATCGTTTCTCAGTTCCTGTTCTTCACAACACCTTGAATAGTGTGAACGTCTTGAATTTGCTCGAAGGAGATGAAGCCATTATCGAGAGTCCCACCTCAGCATTCTCTCCATTCGTGGTTCATTATGCAGAGACTTTCATCATTCCTGCTTCCATTGGGTCCTACACCATCCGTCCTTATGGTGATACCAAGGAATGTGTAACCATCAAAGCTTATGTGAGGGTTTAGGCATTCTCAAAACATATAACTGATAGATAAACAATCATGTAAATATACCTTAATTATTAACTATTAACCATAAAAAAGCAATGTACGAGTATGATAGAAGAATTGTTCTAACCCTTGATGCAGGAGGAACAAATTTTGTATTCGGAGCTGTCCAAAGTTGTGAAGAGATAACAGAGCCCTATCGGCTTCCTTCCGTCCCAAATGATCTGAATCGCTGTATCCAGAATCTTGTAGATGGATTCAATGCCGTTAAGAAACAGCTCTCAGAGGATCCTGTAGCCATAAGTTTTGCTTTTCCTGGCCCAGCTGATTACGAGCATGGCGTGATAGGAGATTTACCAAACTTTCCTGCTTTTCGTGGAGGGGTAGCACTTGGCCCGTATTTGGCACATCAATTCGGAATTCCCGTATATATAAACAATGATGGGAATCTCTTTGCTTATGGAGAGGCTTTAGCAGGTACCTTACCTCAGATCAACAAAGAATTGAAGGAGGCAGGAAGTCAGAAACAATACCATAATCTATTAGGTTTAACTCTTGGAACTGGTTTTGGTGCAGGGGTAGTAATCAATGACAACATACTGCTTACAGGAGATAATGGTTGTGGTGGAGATATTTGGTGTATGCGCAACCTGAAATATCCTGATATGATTGTGGAAGAAAGTGTCAGCATTCGTGCCGTGATGCGTGTATTCCGTGAATTAGGAGGTGATCCTGATCCATCCCTCACGCCAAAAGATCTCTATCAGATCGCAGAGAACAGCAATGATCCAGTACAAAGTAACGCTGTCAAGGAATCATTCCGCGAACTGGGACGAATGGCTGGAGCATCCATCGCTAATGCTTTGATGATGATTGATGGGATGGTTGTTTTTGGTGGTGGAGTTGCCAATAATCATCGTTACATCATGCCTGGTGTTCTGGAAGAACTTCGTGCCACTTTGGGAACCTTTGGAGGCGACCGCTTCCCTTGTCTGCAGATGTCCGTTTATAACCTTCTTGATGAGGCTGACCGCAAGACATTCTTCCAAGATGACACTCGTCAAGTATGTGTTCCTGATACTTCAGAATTTGTTCCTTATATGTCTGACCGCAAGATAGGAATCACTATCAGCAAACTGGGCACCAGTCGAGCCATTCAACTTGGCGCGTATGCCTTTGCTCTCACTCAATTAGACAAGAAATAAACAAAAAGTCAAATAAAATGGAAGAACAAGAATTTAAAACCCAACTTCCTGAAAATGCATTCAGAGAGTTGAAATCAGGTGAGGAATATGAACCTCTCATGTCGAAAGACAGTAATCCTCGTGAAGTGAATCTTTGGTCTGTATGCTGGGGTATCCTGATGGCTGTTATCTTTAGTGCTGCTGCAGCATATTTGGGATTGAAGGTGGGTCAGGTGTTTGAAGCTGCCATTCCCATCACCATCATTGCTGTTGGAGTCAGCAGCGCTACCAAGCGAAAGAATTCGCTGGGAGAGAATGTGATTATCCAAAGTATAGGTGCATGTTCAGGTGTGATTGTGGCTGGTGCCATCTTCACTTTGCCTGCTCTCTATATCCTCCAGGCCAAATATCCTGAGATGACCGTCAATTTCTTTGAGGTCTTCATGGCAAGTTGCTTGGGAGGCATTCTTGGAATCCTCTTGCTGATTCCCTTCCGCAAGTATTTCGTGAAAGACATGCATGGGAAGTATCCTTTCCCTGAAGCAACAGCTAGTACACAGGTTCTTGTGAATGGCGCCAAGGGGGGCGATCAGGCGAAACCTCTTCTTATTGCTGGCATCTTAGGTGGACTTTACGACTTTGTCATCGCAACTTTTGGATTGTGGAACGAAAATTTTACCAGTCGTGCTGTTATCTGGGGGGAAACAATCGCAGAGAAAGCGAAACTCGTCCTGAAGTGCAATACAGGAGCCGCAGTTTTGGGTATGGGATACATCGTAGGACTGAAATATGCATTTATCATTTGTTGTGGTTCCGCCCTCATTTGGTGGGTTATCATACCAGGTATCGCCCTACTCTTTCCCAACATTGAGGTTCAGGAAGGCGTGACAGCCGCTGCTGCATCTGCTGAGGCCATCTTCAAATACGCGAAGAGCATTGGCATTGGAGGTATTGCAATGGCAGGTATCATTGGAATCTTCAAGAGTTGGAGTCTAATTACTGGTGCTGTCAAGTTGGCAGGAAAGGAAATTGGACGAAAGAGCGTTTCTGATACTCAGGTTGAACGTACTCAGCGTGATCTCCCCATGAAAATCATCTCATTTGGAGTCATTCTGGCAATCATAGCCACTTTTATCTTCTTCCAATGGGACGTTATGGGGAGTAATCTGAAATTCTCTCTTGTCGCTATCCTTGTCGTGGGAGTTATTACCTTCCTATTTACCACAGTCGCAGCCAACGCTATTGCGATTGTTGGTACAAATCCTGTAAGCGGAATGACCCTGATGACCCTTATATTAGCAAGCGTCATCATGGTTTCTATCGGATTGATTGGAACAAGTGGAATGGTAGCTGCTCTTATCATGGGTGGCGTCGTTTGCACAGCCCTCAGTATGGCAGGTGGCTTCGTTACCGACCTTAAGATAGGTTATTGGCTGGGAAGCACCCCTCGCAAACAGGAGACATGGAAGTTCCTGGGAACCCTCGTCAGCGCTGTCACAGTAGCAGGTGTCATCATGATTCTGAACAAGACTTACGGTTTCACGAACGGCCAGTTGGCTGCCCCTCAGGCAAATGCGATGGCGGCCGTTATCGAGCCTTTGATGAGTGGTAGCGGAGCACCTTGGTTGCTTTATATAATTGGAGCAGTAATTGCTGTCGTGCTGAATGCATTTGGCGTGTCAGCTTTGGCATTTGCTTTGGGTATGTTTATCCCCCTCGAACTAAACCTTCCCCTCCTTGTGGGTGGAGCCATTAATTGGTTCGTTACAACACGTAGTCAGGACAAGGCTCTCAATACAGCTCGAGGCGAGCGTGGCACGCTGATAGCCAGCGGATTCATAGCTGGTGGAGCCTTGATGGGCGTAGTCAGCGCAGCTCTACGTTTTGGTGGCATCAGTTTCGACTATGATGCATGGTGGGCAAACTATCTTAGCGAGCTCCTTTCATTAGGCATGTATTGCATCCTCATCATTTATTTCGTTAAAGCCTGTATGCGAGCTAAGAAGCAGGATTAAATCTTTAAGGATTTACAACAAACAAAATAAACCCTGGAAGTCAGTCAAACGCTTTCAGGGTTTATTCTATTTGAAAACGCTCAAAGGTATAACCCTCCTAAATAACTCTTTCGCAAATTTGCTGCTTTATAACCTCGTTTACCCCCTTCCCCGTCGCCTTTGAAAAGACAACGTGTTGTCTT
>CAMKMK010000098.1 GCA_946413885.1 uncultured Prevotellaceae bacterium | reverse complement strand
GGCTCAGACACGTCCTGCCCTGCATACGATGGAGACCTGTGTCACGTTCACTTGGATGCAATTCAACGAGCGTCTGCTGGAATTCTCAAACGAAAGCAAGTACGTGGACCAGATAGAACGCACCATGTATAATGCCTTGATGGCAAGCATGAAGGACGATGGCAGCCAAATCGTGCAATACACTCCCTTGGAAGGTTTCCGTCGTGAGGGAGGGAACCAATGTGAGGTACGCATCAACTGTTGCAACGCCAATGCTCCACGTGCGTTTGCCATGATCCCTCGCGTGCTCTACCGTACTCCCAAAGAGGGTAGGGTGGATGTGAATCTTTTCATCCCCAGCACAGCTTCTGTCCAGTTGGGCAAGCGAAGTCTGGAACTGACTCAGGAGACAGATTATCCTCGAACGGGTGAGGTCGTGCTGACCGTGACACCTGACAAGGGAAAAGCCTTGGCGGCAGACATCGCCCTGAGAATCCCAGAATGGGCTGAGAATGCCCAGGTGGAAGTGAACGGAAAGGCTGTGGATGGAGCCGTTCCTGGAAAATATTGTGTGATGAACCGCGAATGGCAGGCTGGCGACAAGATTCGCCTGAAGATGGAGATGCGAGGCAAGGTGGTGGAGTTGAACGGCTGCTTGGCGTTGGAGCGTGGTCCTGTGGTTTTTGCCCGTGACACCCGTTTCAAGGACGGATATGTGGACGAGGTGGTAAACATTCCAAACAAGAACGGATGGGTGGACATGAAGCCCGCCAATGCCCCTGACGGCATGTGGATGGCCTTTACGGTACCCATGGTGCGAGGCGCTTACTCAGATGGTTCTGTGGATACCCGCGAGATCCATGTTTGTGACTTTGCTTCAGCAGGCAACACGTGGGACGAGAGTGTCCGCTATCGTGTCTGGTTGACCAAGTTGTTTGATCCTCAGGTAAGAAGATGAGCGGTGGTGTTGAGAATGAAATGGTTTTGCAGGTTGTCCTGCAGGATGAATAGTGGAGATTGACGAAAAGATAAAATGAGAATATACAAGAAACTGATGGCAGTGTGCTGTTTGGCCTTGGGGGCTCCATCCCTGATGGCCCAGACGGTGAGTGCCTTGAGGATAAATGAGGTAATGTCGGCCAACGTGGATCAGTTTATTGATCCAAGCTGGAACTTTGGCGGTTGGATAGAAGTTTACAACCCTACGGTGAGGGACATGAACCTGAAAGGGTTGTGGGTGAGTGATGATCCAGACAACCTGAAGATGTGTCACGTGACTCAGGATACGCCCATTCCTGCCCATGGGTTTGCCAATCTCTGGTTTGACCATCACTATATCAAAGCTGTGAGCCAGATGAACATGAAGCTGGATTGCGACGGTGGGACAATCTATCTGAGCAATAACAGCGGTCGCCTCATTGATCAAGTGGAATATCCTCCCGCCATTCCTCGCTCCAGTTGGGCACGTACGGAAGATGGCAATGGAGAATGGGGCTATGCCTCCAATCCTACTCCTGCGGCAACCAATGCGACGATCGTGTTTGCCCAGGAACGTCTGGAGGCTCCTGTGGTAAGTCATGACAGCCAGATTTTCAACACCACGTTGCGAATCACTGTAGAAATCCCAGAAGGTTGCTTTTTGCGCTACACGACGAATGGCAGTACGCCTACAGCAAAGAATGGAAGCACCAGTGGGACAGGCAAATTCACGGTGGCTGCCACGCATGTCTATCGTTTTGCCCTTTTCAAGGAAGGCTATATGAGCAGTCCTGTGGTAACGAGAACCTATATTCGCAAGGACAAGAACTTCAACCTGCCTGTGATGTCTGTCGTGACGAATCCTGATTACCTCTACAGCAACCAACTGGGTGTTTTCGTGATAGGCAACAATGGACGTGCAGGAAAGGGAACAGGCCAGAAGTGTAACTGGAACATGGATTGGGACCGTCCCATCAATTTCGAATATTTCTCTGCTGATGGAGAGTGTCTGGTCAATCAGGAAGCTGAGTTGAGCCGATGTGGTGGACACAGCAAGGGCTTTACTCCCATGAGTTTCAAGGTTCATGCCTCGAAGGAATTCGAACATCAGAATTACCTGCCTTATCAGTTCTTCCGCTTGAAACCTTATTTGAAGCATAAGGCTCTCCAGATTCGTGGTGGAGCCAACGACTTTTATTGCCGCATCAAGGATGCTTCTCTCCAACATGTGGTGCTCACGAGTGGCATCGATGTGGATTTGCAGGCTTATCAACCCATTTGTCATTACATCAATGGGAGATACATGGGCACCATCAACATGCGTGAACCTAACAACAAGCACAACGTTTATGCCAATCATGGACTGGACGACGATGAGATAGACATGTTCGAGATAGAGTGCGACAGCTGTTATCGCCAGATGTGTGGAACGGATGAGGCTTGGAAGAACCTGATAAGCCTGAGTGCCTCAGCCACTGATCCTGACGTTTACGAACAGATCAAGACCACCATGCTCGACATTGATGAGTTCTGCAACTATATGGCCATCGAGCTGTATCTTGGCAACAATGACTGGCCCCAGAACAACCAGAAGGGATGGCGTCCCATTGCTGAAGACGGCAAGTTCAGGTTCGTCCTTTATGACATTGATGATGCCTTTTCCAATTCCAGTCCCTTCAGCGTGTTCCAGAGCAGGCAATGGTTCACCTTCTGCCAGCTTTATGACGTGCCTGGCGTGAGCCACTTTACGCGTGAGGTGGAAGTCGTTCCTCTCTTCCTCAATTTGATCAAGAATGACAAGTTCCGTCGCCAGTTCATCGATGCCTTCTGTCTGGTAGGAGGTTCTGTCTTTGAGCCAACTCGTGCGATAGCTATTGTTCGCCAGCTGGCCAATGCTGTTGAACCCATGCAGATCAAGGAAAGTGAATACGAGGGGAGAAACGTGTCGCCTTGGGGAACCGCAAATACGGTTATCAGCCAGTTGCAGAACCGTCAGAACGTTGCTTATTCAGCATTGAAGAATTACAGCCCCTTTGGTCTCTCAGGTGTCTCTCCCCAGAACATCCAGATTTCTGCCAACGTGGAGCAGGCTCGTCTTTTGGTAAATGACCAGGTGATACCTCTCAACAAGTTTAGTGGCAAGTTGTTCCCTCCTGTTACCCTCAAGGCTCAGGCTCCCAGCGGATATCGTTTCTTGGGATGGAAGGCTGAAGGAGGCGGTGTCTTTGGAAACGAGGAAACCGTGTTTAACTTTGGCTCCAACTGGCTTTACTATGATCAGGGCGAGATTTCAAGTTTGAATTGGCGCATGAGAGCCTATTCAGCCAGTAACTGGAAATCAGGCGCGGCTCCCTTGGGCTACAGCAATATTTTCAGCGTGAACACCAAATTGGACTACGGTGAGGATTCTGGCAACAAGCGTCCCACCTATTATTTCCGCAAGGGCTTCATGATTGACGATGAAATCAATGAGAACGACGTGTTCCACCTGAACTATTCTCTCGATGACGGTTGCGTTATTTATGTGAATGGAAAAGAGGCAGGACGTGTCAACATGGGTTCAGGGACGGTTACTTACAACACGTATGCTACCACCTCGGCCAGTACGGAACCTGTCACAGGCAGCTTAGAGATTCCCGCCAGCATGTTTATCGAGGGGACCAACGTGATTGCTGTGGAAATACATAACATCAATGCTACCAGTACGGATATTTGCTGGGATGCCAGCCTGACTCATGTTTCCACCAGTGAATTGCCTGAGGCATCCTATGTGAGTACCAAGCCGGAATATCAGATGCCCACCTCGCCTGCAATGATTGTCCTGCAAGCTTGTTTCGAGCGCATTGAAAACGAGGCTGACGAGACAGGTGTCCGTGGGGTAATGATCAATGAAGTGAGTGCTGGCAACAGTATCTACGTGAATGAGTACTTCAAGAAAGAGGACTGGATTGAGTTGTACAACCAGACCGACCATGATATCGACCTGAGTGGCATGTATCTGAGTGATGATCTTAGGAATGCCACGAAATACAAGATTTCTGCGGAGGGTACGGATGTGAGCACCATCATTCCTGCCAATGGATATAAGGTGATATGGTGCGACAAGAAAGAGACACAGAGTGAGCTTCATGCTCCTTTCAATTTGAAGAATGCTGACGGATCCCTTGTCGTATTGACCAGCGAGGACCTGAGTTGGCAGGACACCCTCATCTATTGCGCTCACGACGGCAACCAGAGCGTAGGAAGATTCCCTGATGGCGGTGAGCGGAAGTATGTGATGAGCAATCCTAGTATCTGCAAGCAGAACACCATGAACAGCTACACGACGGAATGGATTGTTCCTGATAAGTACAACGGAATCGAGGAGACCCTGATTGCACATAGTGGCGGGTTGGGCATCAACTGTTCAGCAGGCATGCTCAACCTGAAGAGTGAGGAAGATCCTGACGTGGTGTTGTCGGTTTATTCCATAGGTGGAGCTTTGGCTATGCAACAGAAACTGAGATTGGATACAGGGCACGGTCAGGTAAGCACCCTGATGCTGATGCCTGGTGTCTATGTGGCACGCATGAGAGATAGTGAGGGCCACGAATGCTCCACGAAGTTCGTGAAGAAATGATGAGGCGAATCAAGAAAGAAATATAAATGTTGACATACGATATGAAAACAGGTAGAACATTGAGGAGAATGCTCGCAGGTGTGCTCCTCGCGGCGGCAATGGTCAGTTGTACAGAGCAGGTGGACACTTCTGCACGTTACGTTTTCGAGGACGAGACGGTTTACAGTTATCTCTCCAAGCATGAGGTCTATTCCGAGTATGTGGACCTTCTGAAGAAAGTGAAGGTGAGCCAGATCTCCTTGTCCACGTTGTCACAATTGCTCTCAGCCCGTGGGAACTACAGCGTGTTTGCTCCCACCAATGAAGCCATCCAAGTCTATTTGGACAGTCTTTATGCGAAGGGTATCATCGATGCTCCCTCGTGGAACGGGTTCCGCGACAGCGTCTCTTTGGATTCCATCCGCGAGGTGATCGTCTACAACAGCATCATCGATGGTGGCGACGATTACGACCCATACGAGACGGGGTCCTTCCCTGTCCAGAACGATGCAGAGTTCAGCCTGTCGAACATGTATCAGCGCAAGCTGGTGGTGAACTATTGCGATGATCCTGACAGCATCTGGATCAATGGCTCTCCCATCGACATCCGCAATCGTGATATCCGTACTGTGAACGGCATCATCCAGCAGATGCATCAGGTGGTTGCCCCCACCAACAACTCCCTTGGTTTCCTTCTCGAGCAGATCATCAGCGAGAAGATAGAGGGATTCTATGTTGCCGCACAGCTGGTTCAGGCGGTGGGTCTGATAGATACGCTGCTGGTTTGGCGCGACGACAAATACGAGAAGATGTATCAGGAGGGACTTATCAAGGATATAGCCCATACCTCTGGTATTGGTTACACGACAGGCAAGGTGCCTGAGCATCGCTACTACGGCTATACCTTCTTTGCTGAGACGGACGAATTCTGGTCGGCTGAACTGGGCAAGGCTCCCCTTGACATTACCGTCCAGGATGTGGTGGACTATCTGGTGGAGAAAGGCTATTATCCCAATGCGGATATCGACGAGAACTATCATCGCGAGAACAACATCCTGAATCTCTTCGTCACCTATCATTTCCTGCCCATGCGATTGGCCAACAACCGTCTGGTGCTCCATTGGAACGAGAAGGGCTACTCCAGCAACAATCCCCAGCCCACAGTGGTTCAGTATGAGTATTATACCACGATGGGTAAGCGCCGCCTGCTCAAGTTCCTCGAGAGCCGCGAGAGCAACGGAGTCTACATCAACCGCTTCCCCAAGATAGACAATGGGCGCCACGGCACCTATCACGAAATCTCGTGCGACCCTGACAAGGTGGGCATACGTGTGCAAGACCCCATTGTGGAGGGCGAGTTTAACGTGCGCAACGGCATCATCTATCCTCTAGACCAGATTCTGGCTTACACAGAGAATGTCACCAACAATCTTCACAAGGAGCGTATCCGCTGGAATATCATGGCAGGCATGCCTGAGACGATGAACAACGACATACGCCTCCAGTACCGCTATGTGGGCCAGCGTTGGGGCTTCCCCTTCAGCAGTATCTATCCTTATCTCGACGATTGCTTCATTGGCGACGACAGTTACTACTTCTATTATAATGGATACAACGAGGGAATGAAGAATTTCCAGGGCGACGAGTTGAATATCCGTGGAAATCTGGATGTCACCTTCCGTCTGCCGCCTGTTCCAGCCAAAGGCGTCTATGAGTTGCGTTTCAACATCCAGTCCGATGGTTACAATCGTGGTATGGTGCAGTTCTATTGGGGTCCCGACAAGGATAACCTGGCTGCCATGGGTATTCCTTTGGACATCCGTATGAGCGGATTGGAGCGTCGTACCACCGCCGGCACCTTCCCCAGTCATGTGGGATGGGAATTGGATGGCGACGATGACGACTACAACGCTGAGATTGACAAGAAGATGCGCAACAACGGCTTCATGAAGGGAGCTGAGATCTATTGCGATGGAATTCAGGGCCTCTCCAAGATGGCGCGTGCCGATCCATTGATTGTCCGTCGTATCATTGTGCGCGAGCCCATGGATCCTGATGAGACCTATTACCTGAGGTTCAAGACCGTGCTCGATGATGCCTCGCGTGAGTTCTACGTCGACTATCTGGAATATTGTCCCAAGGAGGTTTACGACAATCCTGAGGAGCCTGAGGATATCTGGTAATCCGTTTGGGGCTCTTCAGCATCCTCTTCCATGCTTGGGCTCTCGTCTTCCTGAGGAATGGCTTCCCCGCCGTTCCTATACCTTTTGTATTTTTCCAGTTCAGAGCTCAACTGTACGATCGCCCATGCGATGATGGTGGCGTCGTCAAGGAGTCCCGTTGGGATGATGTCAGGGATGATGTCTAAAGGCGAAATCACGTAGATGATGGCTGCAACAGCCAATGTCAGCCCCCGCTTGCCGTAGTCCTTGTATTGGCCGTGTACGATATCGCTGATGTAATCCTTCAGCAGATGCAGATCCTCCTTCACCCTCTTCAGCCCCTCCTTCTTCAGGTAGATGGGAAGTTTGCCCAGCAGCGCGGTCATCTTTGCCTTGTCGTTCAGGATAGAATTCGACTTGTTGAGCCATCTACCCTTCTTGAAACGGTTGATAAAGAACGTTTTCATCGCTAATTCATAGTTGGTTCGAGTGCAAATATCGTCAATCTTATGGATTCTACAAAAAAAAGAGCTCAAAACTGAACCCTTGAAGAGCGATTTTTGCCCATTTCATCGAATTATTCCGTTCCTTTCTGCCATTTTTGCCAAAAGATAGATGAGTAGAGTGCCAAGGACATAGGCAACCAAGTCCAGCCAAAGGAAACCCTGCCCCAAAACGAGGTGCCCCAGCGTGGTGGACCGCAGGCTGACGAGCCAGTCCCAACGGATCAACTGCTGGAATTCGACGAGGAACGAGAAGGCCAATGTCACGACAGCAACCCATTCCAGACGCGAGCGCACCAGCAGAATTCTCCAGCAGCAGAACACCATCATGGTCCACAGCATGTCCCCAACCTGGTCAGGCAATCCTTCCACCCGTCGCGACATCAACCCCAGCGGAATCAGTGCCCCAACCGCCATCAGGTAGCAGATTCTCTTCTTCGCCAGAGCCCCTTTCGTTCCCAACATATCGTATTTACTTTGGACTTTCTTGGTGCGAGCTTTTCTGTTGAATTTGCCCATAATTCATCTTAAATAATCCATAATCCTCTGGTATCCCCAATTGCCACTTTCTCACCTTTCTTGCCTCCAAAGTTAGAGAAAAATATAATAACAAACAAATATCGCTCATGCTTTTCTTGTCTGACAGCCGTACCACCGTACCACCGTACCATTTTGTATTTTCAAATATTTGTTTTGATGAATTTTATTTTTATATTATATATATTATAATATTTTATATTATAATATATATAATATAAAGTTGATTTCACTTTTTTTGGTGCTCACATGAATTTTGCAAATGGTGCGCCGGTGCGCTGGTGCGCCCCGCCACCATCTCACAATTCCCCTTCATCTATCCCATACTGCCCGCATATCCATTGGGCTGCTTTGGCTGGGATGAGTTTCGTCGTGGGCATCACTCCCAGTTCAGCCAGGAAGGTTGTGTTCTGGCTCAGCCAGCGACTGAAGGTGCGCATGCTTACTCCTGCGGCACGTGCTAACTCGTATTTGAAATAACTTTTCATAGAATCTTTACTTTTTTCTGATTTACTACACAAAGATACAGAATTTCCACGAATTATGCAAGAAAAATACTGACAAAATCACGACGAATCACGCCATATCACGCCAAAAAAAGACAAATCACGCCATATCACGCCAAAACGCGCCAACGGCTCACCTTTTCTTCGTACCTTTGCATCGTGTTAGAAAGAGGAAATCAACAAGTTGAAAGTCCGGAGTCAACACGTTGAAACCCACCTTCCGACACTTCGCCCAGGCGCGCAGGG
>CAMKMK010000097.1 GCA_946413885.1 uncultured Prevotellaceae bacterium | reverse complement strand
CGAGAATCACACCTCGTTTTGCCCATGCATCACCATCCATCGTAATCTCATGTCCGTAACCATTGAAATAGGCTCCTCCATGAATCCAAAACGCAACAGGCAGTTTGCACCCTTGATGGGCAACGGCATTAGCAGGTGTCCAAATGTTCAGATACAGACAATCTTCACTCTGCTCTGGCTGTTCCTTCCAATAAAACTCATTCCCATAGAAAGTGCCGACAGCATTGCCTGGTTGCCAACAAATTTTGCTGAAGGTATCAGCCTTTTTGACACCTTTCCATTTCACGACGGGTTGGGGACGTTTCCAGCGAAGATCACCTACAGGAGGGGCTGCGTATGGGACTCCTCGAAAGACAGTAACATCATTCGATGCAGAAGTAACGCCTTGCAACAATCCTCCCTCAACTTTCACTATGGGACTCTGTCCCCAAGCAAAAGCCGCTATCATGCTCACAGCATACAATGCTAATTGTTTATTGAACATAGTCTTCTTCACACAAGTATTTGTACAATGTATGTTTCTTTGTACTGATCTTGTGCAAAGTTAAATAAAAATTCTCAAAACGATGTGATTAAACCCAAGTATATTTCTTCTGTCGTTTTCTTGATAAAACGCAAATTGTTTGCAGGTTTCAAGTTTTTTTCGGAACTTTGTAACGAAATTGTGCATAAGAGTAAAAACTACAATTAATGGTTTCAGAACTGATAATCCATTAAAATTCAAATATATGCGCATTTTTCTTCAATTATTAGACAAATTAAATACAACGTATAGGTAAACACAAAATGAGAAAACTGATATCGTCCTTCATCTTATCTTTCTTTATCTTATCTTCACTCAATGTATTCTCTTCGAACCCTCACAAGAATCAACGCCTGTGGTATGATGCTCCTGCACATCATTGGTTAGAAGCTCTTCCCATAGGAAACTCTTCACTTGGAGCGATGATATATAGTGGCACAGATATTGAGGAGATTCAACTGAACGAGGAAACATTCTGGAGTGGTTCCCCCCACGACAATAACAGCATGACTTCGCGCGAGCATTTACAAGAAGTGCGCTCGCTCATCTTTGAAGGTAAGGAAGAAGAAGCTCATAAGATTCTCGACAAGCACTTCTTTCCTGGACCTCACGGCATGCGATTCCTTCCTTTGGGGAGTGTGAAACTGTCTTTTGGTCACAAGAATGTAACTAACTACCTTCGAGAGCTGAACCTTAGCGATGCCATTGAATCCTCCTCTTATGTTTGCAATGGTGTGAAGTATGAACGTACCATATTCGCCTCATTGGCTGACAACATGATCGTTGTGCACCTAACTGCTGGCAAGAAAGGTGCGCTATCGTTTGACATAGGCTTCGATAGTCAATTGCCATCACAGGTAAATCCAATCACTATCAAAGAAGGCAACAAGCAGGTAAATCTTCTTACAGCCAAAGTGGAAGGTGTGGAACAGGAAGGCATCAAGGCTGGCCTGAAGGCAGAATGCAAGGTTGCGATTTATGCCGATGGAGAAGTGACACGCATGGATGAATCATATAAAGTATCAAATGCCACCACAGCAACACTTTGTATCGTGGCCGCCACCAATTTTGTTAACTATCATGATATCAGTGGCGACCCAATAAAGAAGAACAATCAAACGCTTGCAACCAACAAATTATATAAGGATCTGCTGAAACGCCACATCAGGAAATATCACGAGCAATACAATCGTGTGAACATCACCCTCCCTACGACAGAAAACTCATTACTGCCCACCAACAAGCGATTGGCAGCCTTTGCGAAGGATAGTCGCGACCTCGATTTGGTAGCACTCATGATGCAATATGGCCGCTATCTACTTATCAGCTCTTCACAGCCAGGCGGTCAGCCTGCCAATCTTCAGGGTATGTGGAACGACAAGATAAATGCACCTTGGGATTCCAAATACACTATCAACATCAATACTGAGATGAATTATTGGCCATCACTGGTTGGTAATCTTGTTGAGACGCAACAACCACTACTCTCCATGATACGTGACCTCAGCGAAACAGGAAGCAAAACAGCTAATGTGATGTATGATTGCGGTGGATGGGTAGCCCACCACAATACCGACTTATGGCGCATTTCAGGTCCTGTTGATGGCACTACATGGGGCATGTTCCCAACAGGTGGTGCCTGGTTGACAACACATATCTGGCAACAATATCTTTTCACTGGCGATCAAAAGCTATTGCAAGAATACTACCCTGTAATGAAAGGCGCTGCAGACTTCCTCATTGACTATATGCGTATTCATCCAAAATACAACTGGATGGTAACTGTTCCTACCGTCTCACCAGAGCATGGCCCGATGGGCAAGCACACCACCGTCACAGCTGGTTCAACTATGGACAACCAAATTGTGTTCGACGTACTCAGCAGCGTGATCAAGGCTGCCCAAATACTTGGCAAAGACAAATCCTCCCTCGCCACATATCGTTCTGCTCTCGAGAAACTTCCCCCCATGCAAATTGGTCGTTATGGGCAGTTGCAAGAATGGCTATGGGATGGCGATGACCCACGCGATGAGCATCGCCATATCTCGCATCTCTATGGATTATATCCCTCCAACCAGATTTCGCCATTCAGTCATCCTGATCTCTTTACTGCCGCTGCCAACACGCTGAAACAACGTGGCGATATGGCTACAGGGTGGAGTCTTGGATGGAAAACAAACTTCTGGGCACGAATGCTTGACGGCAATCACGCTTTCCAGATTATCAAGAACATGCTGCACTTACTGCCTGATGACGGAAAGATGCGCGAATATCCTGATGGACGAACCTATCCCAACTTGTTTGATGCGCATCCACCTTTCCAAATCGATGGTAACTTTGGAGTATCAGCAGGCATTTGCGAGATGCTGCTTCAGAGTCACGATGGTGCCGTACATCTCTTGCCTGCCCTACCCGACTCATGGAAGCAAGGTCAAATAGAAGGTCTACGAGCACGAGGTGGATTTGTGGTAAACATGTCATGGTCAAATGGCGAATTACAACGAGCATCAATCGTTTCAACTATTGGAGACATATTGCGCCTTCGTTCATCAGTACCTCTTCAAGGAAAAGGTATGAAGCCTGCCCAAGGTTCATGTCCCAATGACCTTATGGCTCCCGCTGATATTCAAGAGCCTTTGAAATCATCTGAACTGAGCAACTTCACGCTCCTTACCCTCCCAAAGGTTTATGAGTACGACATAGAAACCCAACCTGGTAAGACATATACGATAAGTCATCAATAAAAAACAAACGCAATATGAAACTTAAAAATCAAATCCTGACTATCATTCTCTGTCTGCTATCCTCTGGCACAGCACTCTGCCAGAATCCTTTTGTGCAGACATGGTTCACCAGCGATCCTGCTCCGATGGTACATAACAACAGATTGTACGTCTACACTGGTCATGACGAGGACAGAGCAGACTTCTTCTGGATGCAGGAATGGCGCGTCTATTCAACGGACGACATGGTAAACTGGACCGACCATGGATCGCCACTTGCCCTGGAATCGTTCTCTTGGGCCGACGATCGTGCCTGGGCATCACAATGCATCGAACGAGACGGAAAATTCTACTGGTATATATGTGCTCATTCCAAACTCTCCAACGGAATGGCCATTGGTGTTGCTGTGAGTGACTCGCCAACAGGCCCCTTCCGCGATGCCATTGGAAAACCACTTTATGAAAACGGATCGTGGGACCATATTGATCCTACCGTGCTCATCGACGATGATCAACAGGCATGGTTAATGTGGGGAAACCCTCGTGTCTATTATTTGAAGTTGAATCGTGATATGAAATCTTACGAAGGCGAGTTAGGGATGTTATCAATGACTGAGGAAGCCTTCGGCTCTCCCCCAATGAACGAACGAGAAAAAGGAAAGAAATATAAGGACAGCTACGTAGAAGGTCCCTGGTTGAGAAAGGTTGACAATTCAAAATACAAGGTTGAGAGCTCAAAGCTGTATCAGCTGCTTTACGCTGCTGGCGGCGTGCCTGAACACATCAGCTACAGTACAGCTCCCTCACCCACAGGTCCTTGGACGTACGCAGGCGAGATCATGCCTCTTTGTGATACAGGATCGTTTACCAATCATTGTGGCGTCGCCGACTACAAAGGACACTCTTATTTCTTCTACCATACAGGAAAGTTGCCAGGTGGAGGCGGTTTTGGCCGAAGTGTAGCCGTTGAAGAATTCCAGTACAACGACGATGGTAGTTTCCCCACCATCATGCCAACAAGCGAAGGCGTGAAACCCTTAGAGACGTTCTGTCCCTTCCGTCACGTGGAGGCAGAAACAATGGCATTCTCACGTGGCGTGAAGTCTGAGCAAAATGACGAAGTGGGCGTTTACATAACCGATATCCATAATGGGGATTATATTAAGTTGCAGAATGTTGATTTCGGCAGAAAGATTCCACGCACATTCCAAGCCCGTGTAGCAAGCGGACTTCGTGGCGGACAGATAGAAATCCATGTAGACAGCGTAGGAGGTGAATTACTGGGTCGGCTCAATGTGTCTGGCACAGGAGGCTGGGAGAAATGGCAGACTCTGACGGCTGACCTCTTGCCACCCAGTCACTTATCCATTACCGCCCAACAGCCATCACCCTTCACTGGAACCCATGATCTTTATCTCGTTTTCACAGGTCGAAAAGGACCCAAACTGTTTAACTTAGATTGGTGGGAAATGAAAGGATTGGAACAAGTGAACATGCCGCTCTTCCAGACGAAATACACGGCTGATCCTTCTCCCCTGGTTGTGGGCGACACCTTGTATCTTTATACGTCACACGACGCATCACCTGAGGACATTCCAGATGCAAACGAGAAAAACTCAGCAGGTTTTTTCATGTACGACTGGCTTCTCTGGTCAACCACAGATATGGTGAACTGGACAGAGCATGGGGCTGTAGCCTCCCTAAAAGACTTTCCTTGGCGTAGCCGTGACAACGGAGCATGGGCCATACAGACCGTAGAGCGCAATGGGAAATACTATCTTTATGCTCCCCTCCATGGACATGGTATCGGCGTGCTTGTCAGCGACTCTCCTTATGGACCTTTCCACGATCCTATAGGGGAACCACTCGTTTGGCAAAAGGAACATTGGGACGACATCGACCCCACGGTCTTCATCGACAACGACGGACAAGCGTATATGTATTGGGGAAATCCCAACACGTACTATGCGATGCTGAATGACGACATGATCTCTCTGAAAAGTGGGATTACCAAACTCGATTACCACATCGACAATTATCAGGAAGGCCCTTGGTTCTACAAACGAAACGGAAAGTATTATCTTGCCTTCGCCAGCACCTGCTGTCCTGAAGGATTAGGCTATGCCATGAGCGACAAGCCTACAGGTCCTTGGAAGTCAATGGGTTACATCATGAGACCCACACAACGCGATCGTGGAAATCATCCTGGCATTTGTGACTTCAAAGGTAAAACCTATGTCTTCGGACAAGACTACGATCTGATGCACCTCGACATGCTGGAGCACCACGAACGTCGTAGCGTCTCTGCAACAACAATGAATTACAACGCAGATGGCAGCATTCAGGAAGCGCCTTATTGGCTCGATCAGCAGCCCATACAACAAATCCAGTGGCTCAATCCCTTCCAACGTGTAGAAGCAGAAACTATGGCATGGGGATATGGTTTGAAGTCGGCAAAGATGGGTATTCCAAATACGGGCATAGTAAAGGATATGCCAGAATCGACAGGTCGTTGCAATATGTATATCTACGACATCAACGATGGTGAATATATCCGTCTGAGAGGTGTTGATTTTGCTGAGGGTGCACGCCAATTCATGATATCTGCTGCCGCTACTGGTAATGCAACCATAACGCTACGGCTTGATAGCGTCGATGGACCAGCCATCGCAACGCTAACTGTTTCAAATACAGGTTCCGTAGAGAAATACCGCCAGTTCAAGACGAAAGTGAAGAATGCTCAAGGCGTCCACGACCTCTACATTTGTTTCTCCGCCACCAATGGCGACATTCATCTGGATTATTGGCAATTCCGAAAATAATTTGGAAATTACATCTGTCCATAAAATCAGTTCCTTAAATGCGGCAACTGTTCTCTACCCTACTCCTACTATAGGTGCTGACTACTTAGGAGCAGCGACAGCAGATTCCGTATTTGAGAAGACAAAGATTTTTAATAAGATGAAAAAGTATCCAAAATGAACCAACCGATTGATATATGAAGTTTCGTGTGATATTAAACATTAAACAAACAAACGATTCTCTATAAATGTCGTCATGGTCCTAAAATTCTTCGACATAAAGAACTCTTTCCACATGATAAGTTAACATTTTTGCCATGTTGCAAGCAAAAGTGGTTTTGCCCAGACCACGGCGAGCTGCCAAAATAGAGACTCTACCTTACGGAAGAATTCCGGGTCACTTGCAAAACCCTGTAATTTTGGACCAAAAGTCTTTTACGTTCTCTGGAGATATTTCTAAAAAAATCTTTAGTAATTCCTCATACATCTTCCAAGTAGTTTCACCCTTACATTTGTCTTTTATTACACAATTCACGACTCCTCGTGTTGAATCTTTATCCTTAATTTCTTTTAAAGCTTCAGAAGAAAAATTCCCATTATCATCCACAGCATAATGACTGTCACCAATAATAAGAGGACAGCATTTACTATTCGCAAACTTACTACCAACCCAAGGATATCTTGCGAGTCCTTCAATTTGGTCAAATGCGGCATCAAATTGTCTGTCACATAAATTAAAAAAATCTTGTTCCATCATCTTGTATACAAAGACTATCGTTCTAATTTTTTTTTGCAAAGATTCAACTTTTTTCCATTGTGTCCAACATTTAACAATGTTTATTCATTCTTTGACTTTTCGATGACTTGTTTGAATTCTTCTGGATAATGGGCTTTCAAATAAGCCATTTGATAAGCCAGCCAAGTGTAGCAGACAGCATGAGACTTATTAAAAGCATACATTCCTTTATGCTCCATCTCATTCCATACCTTTTCAAGAGCATTCTTTTTATGGCCATTCATCATTCCACCCTCTATGAAACGAGGCTTCAAGACAGAAAGCACATCCATCTTCCTCTTACAGATAGCTTTCCTCAGCAGGTCGCTCTCACCTCTGCTAAAATCAGCAATCAAGCGCGATAGCATCATCAACTGTTCCTGATAAACAATGATGCCATATGTGTTCTGAAGGTACTTTTCCATACAAGGAATGATATACTTTATTCCTTTCTTTGATTTTTTGTGCTTGATGAGCGTTGGTATATCTTCCATTATGACTGGGCGATACATACAGTTCAAGATGACCAAATCCTCAAAGCATGTAGGATGAAGTTTTTGCAAGTATTTTTGCATTCCTTTTGAGCTGAACTGAAACACGTCATCGGTTTGGCCTGTTTTGAAAAGTTCCATTGTCCTCTCATCATCAATCGGAACCTTTTCAATATCGAAATCCTTATCATCGTGAACTCTGATACTTTCACAAATATCCCTCATCTGGGAAAGCGTTTTAAGACCAAGAAAATCGAATTTAATAAGGCCGGATGATTCCACATGCCATCCATCATATTGAGTGCAGTTCACTAATTGTTCATTACCCTTTGAATCTTCTATGGAACAAGTTGAAACAGGTGCCCAATTAGACACTGGCTCGTCAGCAACAACAAACCCACAAGCATGAACACCTAATCCACAGATTTTTCTTTCTAATATAGCAGTATTAGCAAAGGCATTACGCAAAGGATTCCCGACTTTTCGAATAGCTTTTCTTATCTCTGGTTCATATTTGATGTAATTCTTTATAGAACGCCAAGAATAACCTGACAGGAGTTCGTTAATAGCCAGAGTCTCAGGAGTATGCATTTGGTTTACTCTTGCTACCGTACTGAATGCATTAGCTGTTGAGAATGCTCGGAAAGAAACAACATGAGCACAACATTCCTTGCCATATTTATCCTGAAGCCATTCAATAACACGATCTCTACCTTCATCATCGAAGTCTATGTCTATGTCTGGGAACATCGTGCCCTCTATACTAAGGAATCGTTCGAAAAGCAGGTCATGTTTCAACGGGTCAATCTTAGTAATACCCAAGCAATAACATACAAAGCTTCCAGCAGCAGAACCTCGTCCTGGACTAATCCAAACGCCAAGCTCTGATTGGGCTGTGTTGACTACATCCTGTAAAAAGAGGAAATAGCCAGAAGCCCCTCTTTGCTTGATAATTTGCAGTTCAAAAATAAGCCTGTCAGTCACATCTTCTGGAAGTATATCCCCATATATCTGTTTTGCTTTAGCAAAAGAAAGGTATTCCAAATAGTTGTCCTCCTTTTCCCTTCTCTCATTCCCGAAACCATTGGGAATACAAATAGCTGGAACGATGGGAGCATGGCGTATGTCATAGAACTCAATCTTGTTATAAATATCCATCGTATTGGCTATTGCTTCAGGAATATCAGAGAACAACTCGCACATATGTTTTCTGCTTGTCAACCAGCGGAATTGAAGTATAT
>CAMKMK010000096.1 GCA_946413885.1 uncultured Prevotellaceae bacterium | reverse complement strand
GTCTCTCCATCCACGAATCCGAGGACTTCCACGCGATCCAGGCGTCCTGTCTGGTTGGCCCATTTGCAGATGCTTTTCACGGCTTCCTTTTCTCCCTCAGAAACGCGAGCTGAAGCCACCTCGATACGGTCTACATTGAGATTCTGCAACAAGGCGCGTGCTATCATCAGTTTCTCATGAGGCATAAAACTGACGCCGCTGGTTTGTTCACCATCGCGCAGAGTTGTGTCCATGATCTCTATCGTTCTCTTCTCCATGTCTTTTTTGCTTCGTTTTTTTGAGGGTATCAAAAGTAGTTTCGTGCGATTCCCAGGGCACGGTTCATGTCAGGCTCTGTCTGCATGTTGTCATTCACATGGCAGAGGTCGCTCAGCGCATAGATATCAGCACTTTCGTCGGTCGTCTGATGAGGCAGTTCCTGAAACAAATGGTTCCTGGCATCCAGAATGCGTACGGCACCCTTGATGTACTCGCCATCCTGGGCCCATAAGGTGCGGGCCACGTATTGACAAAGTGCTTCAGCAAACTCCTGCATTATTGATTGCTTTTTTCCCAAGCTTCAATCTTGTCGATGTTGGACACCAGGAAATCGATGTCGTCGTAAGCGTTCATCAGACAATATTTCTTGTATGCGTTGATCTCGAAGGTCTCGCTATGACCTGTTGCCAGATTAGTGACCGTCTGCTTGGGTACGTCCACACGAACCTCTGTAGTGGGGTCAGCTTCGATGCAGGCAAAAAGTTCCTGCTGGAATTCGCGGCTGACGATTACGGGCAGCACAAAGCAGTTGAGGAGGTTGTTGCGATGGATATCGGCGAAGCTGCTCGAGATAACCACGCGGACACCATAGCCAGCGATAGCCCAGGCAGCATGTTCGCGACTGGAACCTGAACCCCAGTTTTGACCGCCTACGACAATCTCATGAACGCCTTCGTGGGGTGCTTCGCTGTATGCTGGTTTATTCATCACAAAATCAGGAACAGGATTGCCTTCAGCATCGTATCTCAGGTCATGCATGAACGCATCGCCAAAGAACTTGGGATCGCGGGTCGTGCTGGCAAGATAACGGGCAGGGATAATCAAGTCCGTATTGCAATTGTCGATCTGCACAGGAATGCAGGTTGATTGGATGACATTGAATTTCTGTTTAGCCATGACGTCAAATCTTTCTTGGGTCTGTAACTTTACCTGTTATCGCACTTGCCGCAACAGTAAGAGGTGAGGCAAGAATGGTGCGTGCGCCAGGACCTTGTCGGCCTACGAAGTTGCGGTTGCTGGTGCTGATGCTCAGTTTTCCGGCAGGTACCTTGTCAGGATTCATTGCCAAGCAGGCTGAGCAACTGGGAAGACGGAGCTCAAAACCAGCTTCTTCCAGAATCTTGTCGATTCCCTCGTCGATGATTTGCTTGCGCACAAGCCAGCTGCCAGGAACGAGCCAAGCCACTACGTTAGGAGCCTTTTTCTTCCCCTTGACAACGCTGGCAAAAGCGCGGAAGTCTTCGATGCGACCGTTGGTGCAGGCTCCCAGGAACACGTAATCCACTGGATGGCCTTCCAATTTCTCGCCAGGCTGGAACTGCATGTAATCCAACTGAGCCTTGAAACCTGCTCTTTCAGCCTCAGGAATACTCTCCAGAAGAGGAATGCACTCGTCTATAGCGATGCCTGCACCTGGATTGGTTCCATAGGTGATGCGAGGAGCAATATCTTCAGCTCGATATGTCACTTCCTTATCAAAGACGGCATCGTCGTCGCTGCGCAGTTTTTTCCATTCCTCTACCGCTTTGTCCCAAGCCTCACCCTTTGGAGCGTATTTACGTCCCTTCAAATATTCAAAGGTGGTCTCGTCAGGTGCGATGATACCAGCTCTACTTCCCATCTCGATAGATAGGTTCGACAGGGTAAGTCTGCCTTCCATGCTGAGATTGCGGATGGTGCTTCCAGCGTATTCTACCACGTGTCCTGTAGCTCCACTGGTGGTCATCTGTGCCATGATATAGAGAGCGATATCCTTTGCTGTCACACCCGATTGAAGCGTACCCTCCACGTTGATACGCATGCTCTTGGGCTTTGCCTGAAGGATACATTGGGAGGCAAGCACTTCTGCCACCTCACTGGTGCCGATACCCATAGCCAAGGCACCTACAGCGCCATGAGTACTGGTGTGGGAGTCGCCGCAAACAATTGTCATGCCAGGCAATGAGAGACCTTTCTCAGGACCTACCACATGGATGATTCCGTTGTCTTTGGTTCCCATCGCGAAGTGCGTGATGCCGTATTCCTTACAGTTGGCAGCCAGTGTCTCCACTTGTTTCCTACCAATAGGGTCATGGATGGTTTCCTGCTGGTCGCTGGGCGTATTGTGGTCAGGCATTGCAAATATGCGGTCAGGACGCAGAACCTGAATGCCTTTGTCGCGCAACGTGTCGAAAGCCTGAGGTGAAGTCACCTCGTGGCAGTAAAGACGGTCGATATAGAGTTGAGTGGGGCCATCTTCCACGTTTTGAACCACGTGCTTGTCCCATATTTTATCGAAGAGAGAAGCAGAACCACATCCTCGTCTTTGAGCATCTTCTCGTGGAGAGGCTTTTGGGGTGTTTACATATTTGTTTTCTTCCATTGTTTCCTTAATCTCTAAACTTGTTTATACAGTCGATGTAGGCTTCCACGGAGGCTGTCACGATGTCTGTATTGGCGCCGAAACCATAATAAACGTGTCCGTTGTATTCTACCTGCATGTGAACCTTACCCACGTCATCGCTACCCTTGCTGATGGCTTGAATGGTGAATTCCTTCAGCGTCATTTCCCGCTTGATGATGGTCTTCAGGGCTTTGATGGCTGCATCTACAGGCCCATTGCCAGAGGCGGCGGACTCGAACTTCTCGTTGGCGACGATCAGACCAATGCTGGCCACGCTTCTCACGCCCTTTCCTGTGGTTACCTGCAAGTAATCCAACTTCACGTTGTGGTTCTTTGAGCGATCAGCACCAGCCAATACCATGATGTCATCGTCTGTCACCTCTTTCTTCTTGTCAGCCAAGTCCAGGAAGTCTTGATATATCTTGTCCAGGCGGTCGCCATCCACCTCGATACCGTTCACGTGCAGACGATGTTTCAGAGCGGCACGCCCACTGCGGGCAGTCAATACGATTGCGTTGTCATCGATGCCGACTTCCTTGGGATCCATGATCTCGTAAGTGGAAGCATTCTTGAGCACACCATCCTGATGAATACCGCTGGAGTGAGCGAAGGCGTTGCGTCCCACGATGGCCTTGTTGGGCTGAACGGGCATGTTCATTAAACTGCTCACCATACGGCTGCTGGGGAATATCTTCGTGGTGTTGATGTTTGTCTCAATGTTCAGGTTGGGATGAGTCTTGAAGGTCATCACAACTTCTTCCAAAGAGGTGTTTCCTGCGCGTTCTCCGATGCCGTTGATGGTCACCTCCACCTGGCGGGCGCCATTCAGCACACCAGCGATGGTGTTGGCAGTCGCCATGCCCAGATCGTTGTGGCAATGGGTCGAGAGAATGCTCTTGCCTGCTGCAAAGGCATCCACATGCTCATAGAGATACTTGATTTTCTCTCCGTATTCGTAAGGAGTGCGGAAACCTGTGGTGTCAGGGATGTTGCACACAGTAGCGCCAGCCTTGGTCACGGCATCAATCACGCGAGCCAGGTACTCGTTATCTGTGCGGCCAGCATCTTCGGCATAGAATTCCACATCCTCCACATATTTCTTTGCATACTTTACGGCGGCTACAGCACGCTCGATGATTTCCTCTGGGGAAGCGTTGAACTTATACTTGATGTGATAAGGCGAGGTGCCTATACCCGTATGGATACGCTTGTGCTTGGCATATTTCAGCGCATCAGCAGCCACATCAATGTCCTTCTCCACAGCACGGGTCAGGGCACAAATGGTGGGCCATGTCACAGCCTTGCTTATCTCTATCACAGAATTGAAGTCACCAGGGCTGCTTATAGGGAAGCCTGCCTCGATGACATCCACTCCAAGAGCTTCCAACTGGCGGGCCACCTGGATTTTCTCCACCGTATTCAACTGACATCCTGGAACCTGTTCTCCATCACGCAGCGTGGTGTCGAAAACAAATAATCTGTCACTCATTTTTCTGTCAAAATTTAAATCTTTTACCTTTTCGGGGCACAAAGTTACGAATAAATAGTCACGCGCGCAAATAATTAAGGTGACAAAAGTGGAATCTGCCTGTGGAAAGAAGAAAAAAAGGTGAAAGGCGAACGTTGTTATGACAATTATTTGTAATTTCGCAACGCAAGTTTGAAAGGAAGTGATGAAATTGATTATCCAGGAAAAACCTTCTCAACTGACCCCAGAATATGTGGAGTCGTTGGTGAATCAGCTGCCAGCCTGGCGACGTGAGCAGGCTCTCAGGTATCGGCATCTGAGCGGTCAGCTGGATTGCGCTCTCTCTTATCTGCTCCTTTGTCAGCTCCTTCGCGAGGAATGTGGCATTGCGATGCAGCCAACATTCATTTATGCTGAGAGTGGCAAGCCTTCCCTGGCAGAATATCCTGATCTCCATTTCAGCATCAGTCATTGCAAGATGGCGGTGGGTTGCATGCTGTCCGATCGCCCTTGCGGACTTGATATCGAGTCACTTCGCAACAACGTTTCCTCCATCATCACCTATGCCATGAATCCTGACGAGGTTCAGCAGATCCAATCGGCTCCTGATTCCCGTCTCGAGTTCATCCGTCTTTGGACACGTAAGGAGGCTATCCTGAAATGCAAGGGCACAGGGATAGCCAACAATCTGAAGGATGCTCTCGCTCCAGCTTCTTTGCGTGGCTACAAGCTTGGCACGAAGGTGGGAGACGGATATGTCTATTCGACAGCCGAGAAAAGGTGATGAGGCCTCTGCTTCCTTATTTGCTTCCTGCTGGTTTCTTGGAGAAGATGGCATGGATGCGGGCCATGTCGAACTTGCTGCTTCTGTCGTAGAAGTATATGCCATTCTGCTCTTGTTCCACATCAGTCAGCTGCGTGTAGCAGTAGCCCCATACGTTTTCGCTAATCTCCATCAGGGCATCTACCTGACCTTCCAGACGCTTGTAGAACTCTTCCAAAGAGTGGGGAGGCTCGCCATAGCCCCATGATTTGTTGGTGTTCCCAGTCTCTTTGTCTTGCCCCTTCACCCACTTGATGCCGCCAAACTCGTCCAGAATGTAGGGCATCGTGGCAGCGTCATAGGTTGGGAAATCGTATTTCTCGTTGTCTGTGGGACGATTGAAGCCCACGTTGGTGCGGTACAGCCCTTGGTAATCATTGGGCGTCTGGAACCATCGTGTGCCGTTGAAGACGAGTTCCTTCAGCTTGGCAGGATCCTGCTCGTAGCTGTGGGTTGTCCAGATGTCTGTCTTGATGTGTACACCACCGCTCACGTCGCAAACGGGACGCGTGGGGTCGAGCATCTTGCTCAGGTCATACACGTCGCTCACGAAACGCGGATACTGCACGCGGTCAGGCCACCACTCCTCGTTCATGGGTGTCCAGGTGACGATGCTGGGATGGTTGCGGTCGCGAATGATTTCCTCGCTCCATTCTGTCATGAAGTTGCGGGCCACTTCTGGGTCATTGGTGTTCATGCCCCACGAGGGAGCCTCGCCCCAGGTGATGTAACCCAGATGATCAGCCCAGTAATGGAATCTCTCTTCGAAGACCTTCTGATGCAGACGCGCCCCATTGAATCCAGCCTGCTTGCTCAGTTCGATGTCGCGCTTCAAAGCCTCGTCGCTGGGAGCCGTCCAGATGCCGTCAGGATAGAATCCCTGATCCAGCACCAGACGCTGGTAGAAAGGTTCGTTGTTGAGGTACGTCTTGTTGCCCTCCACGTGAATCTTTCGCATCCCCACGTAGCTGCTTACCTCGTCGATCACCTCGCCCTGAGCATTCTTCACCTGATAGGTCAGGTCGTAAAGGAAGGGACTATCTGGGCTCCAAAGCTTGGGAGACTTCACGGGCAGTACGACGGTGCTCGCGTTCTGAGCCTTCACGTTTTGGCTTGCCACCACCTTCTTGCCGTCTTTCAGGGTGACGGTCAGAGTGCCTTGCGACTGGCTGTAGAACTCAGGATGGATAATGATTTGTTTCTGGTCGATGTCTGTGATTACTTGAGCGCGTTCCAAGCCTTCCGCAGCCACAGGTTCCATCCATACGGTCTGCCAGATACCTGTCGTGCGCGTGTACATGCATTCAAATTGGTTCAGGCGTACGTTCTGCTTTCCTGCAGGTTGTTTCGTCGTGCGCGTGTCGCTGTAGGCATGAACCACCAAGGAATGGCTTTTGCCGTCGCTCAGGAACTTCGTCACGTCAATCGAGAAACTGCTGCTGCCGCCGAAGTGACGTCCTGCCAGCTTGCCATCGATGTATATGGCAGAGTTGTAGTACACGGCGCCGAAGTTCAGGCGTATGTTCTTGCCCTGCCAGGCTTGTGGAGCGCTGATGTTGCGCTGGTACCAGATGTTGTTGATGAAATCTGTGTAGCCAACGCCAGAGAGCTTGCTCTCAGGGCAGAAGGGGACGGTGATTTTGCCGTCGAATCCCTTGCTTTCAGGGTAGTTCTTCTCTAAGCCGCTACCAACGAAATCGAAGTGGTACGTCCATTGGCCATTCAGGTTCTGCCAGTCGGCACGTTCAAACTGGGGACGTGGATACTCAGCACGAGGCTGCGCCCATGCGATGGCGACCATTACCATCAGACAGAGGCATGATAGGATTCTTTTCATGTGGATGTATTTTTTGTGTGATTGATGTTTCTTTTTGGGGCCAAAGTTACGAATAAGCGAGTAAAAAGCCAAATTTATTTGAACTTTTCCGAGCGGTAGGAACTTCGACGAAGTCAAAGTTACGAAAAGTTGAGAGCAAAACAAAAGAATCTTGTTCTTTTTTTGACGAGACGGAATGAGTTCGTGATACTGATCGCAAAGTTACGAAAAAAATGAGAGGAATACAAAAGGAAAACTATTTCTTTCTTTTGCAGGAACTGCCATTATTTATTAACTTTGCAAAAAATCCGTGATATCAGAAAAAAAGTTTCATTTTCGTGTAGTTTTTTCGACCCCAACGCGTCTAATGGGTAAAAACTGAATTCAACAGACGAAACAATGACAACAGTAGAACAACAATTCGCACGAACCGTAAAGGAACACAAAAGCACCATCTACACCGTGTGCTACATGTTCTCGCAGGATGCCGATGAAGTCAACGACCTCTTCCAGGAAGTACTAGTCAATCTTTGGAAAGGGTTCGACGGATTCCAGCACCGCAGCGACATCCAGACGTGGATCTATCGCGTCGCTCTCAACACCTGCATCTCCCTCGACAGGAAGAAGCGCCGCGCAGCCACCGTTCGGCTCACGATGGACATCAACCTCTTTGAAGACCGCGACGAGGACACGCGCCAGGTCGATATGCTTCACAAGAGGATTTCACGCCTGCAGCCCTTCGACCGTGCAATCGTCCTCCTTTGGCTCGAGAACCTCCCTTACGAGGAGATCGGACAGATTGTAGGCATTACTGCCAAGAACGTCAGCGTCCGTCTGGTCAGAATCAGAGAACAACTAAAGAACATGTCTAACGATTAAAAACAAGACCCATTATGAACGAGAATTTTGAAATGGAGAATATGCGCCAGCAGATGAATACGCTGAAGAAGAAACTTCAGGAGCAGGAGATAGTGAACGATCGTATCATCCGCCAGTCGATAAGGAATACCGCGAGCACCATCAATCGCAGATATTTCATAGTCATGATCCTCTGCCTGCTGATTATTCCACACAGCTATTGGACATTCATCAAACTGTCTGGTTTCGACTTCAGCTTCTGGATCGGCACCAGCATCTTTATCCTCTGTTGCGCAGGTGCCACATTATATAATATGAACCGCAATGCGAGAGCCACAAACATGATGCGCAACAATCTGGTGGAAGTGCGTCGCGAGATAGCCCGTTCAAAGAAATTCGACACCGACTGGCTTTGGGTAGGATTCCCCTCCCTTATACTTTGGTTCGGATGGTGGACCTACGAGGTTTGGAAGTACTATGGCAGCGATGCTGCCCAGACATTTATGGTGGCAGGAGGCATTGGCGCAATAATTGGTGGTGCCTTAGGGTTCTACATGCACACCAAGACCCAATGCCAGTACCAGGAAATCATCGACCAGATCGAGGATCTTACGGAGGAAGATTGAAACTTTCTGCACGAGGGATTCTACACGTTGAAATAAAGAATCCCACGCGTGAGAAATCAAAAGACAACACGTTCTTCCCACGAACACAACACGTTGAAACTGCAAAGACAACACGTTCTTCCTGCGAACACAACACGTTGAAAAAAGCGCCTCAGGAGTATCTCTACTTCTGGGGCGCTCTCCGTTTCTGTCTGGTTCCCATTTTCGTGTGCTAATTGTCCTGATTCATGGCTTGCAGGATAAAGTCTACGATGGGCTGGGGATTGCTCAGCGAGTGGGGGTGATGACCTATCGAGGGCTTGTGAATCACCTTGATGGGAGCTCCCAGTTCCTTCATCTTCT
>CAMKMK010000095.1 GCA_946413885.1 uncultured Prevotellaceae bacterium | reverse complement strand
AAGAAAGGAGAGAGCAAACCTCATCGTCTGGTTCGACGATTAGGCAGAAGTCTTCGTTTCCTTCGTCAGTATCCTGATGAAATTTTCTGGTTCCCCATCTTTACTGCAGTTCATTGGATTTGGCGAAAGTGGAATGGTTATGTCTGATTAGAGATAGCTGTCTCAATCCATTGGAAACACAACTCCCCAATCCTTTCTCAACCCATCCATAATCTTCATGATTTGAAGGATCTCTTCGTGTGGCATGTGGGGAGATTCTATCCATCCATGCTGAAGTGCTTCGCGACAGGCTTCCAGTTCATACTCGAAACCTGTAATTTGCTGAGGACAAAACCGTTGCATCAACACGTTCCCAAACTTGTCGTAAGCAGTTGCCCTGCTGGGATTGTTGATATTGTCTATTACCATGTAACCTTTTCCCCCACTTATCAATCCGTATCGGTCATTCACGCAGACTGCTGAGAACTGCATGTTGGCCATCAACCCATCTTCGTATCTGACGGAGATGCACTCTGTCATATCCATTCCTGTTTGGCTTTTCGTGCATTGGGAAGAGATACTTTCCCATTTTCCTGGGAAAAACATCCTTACAAAATTGATGCCATAGACACCTAAATCAAGCAAGGCGCCACCACACAATTCAGGCCTTTGAATGCGTTCTTTCTGCTCAATCGGGTAGCCTAAAGAGCAGGTCACAAGTTTCACTTTCCCAATGACATTACTTTCCAGCATATCACTGATAATCTGACGCATAGGTTGATAACGTGTCCAGATGGCTTCCGCCACGAAAACTTCCTTTTCTTTTGACAGGTCGAGCAGTTCCTTTGCTTCTTGGGCATTTGCTGTGAAAGCCTTTTCTACCAAGCAGGGTTTCCCGTTTTGGAGTGCCAGTCGAGTAGGGGACAGATGATGAGAATGAGGAGTGGCAATGTAAATCAAATCCACGTTGTCATCCTGGATAAGTTCCGCGTAACTTCCGTAAGCCTTTTGGAAATGAAAATCTTTGGCGAACTTCTCTGCCTTCTCTTGGCTGCGGGAGCCAATGGCATAAGCTTCCCATCCGTCAAGGATATTCAGGGTATGGGACATCTTTTCTGCGATGTGTCCTGCTCCTATGATTCCTACTCTTACTTTTTTGTAATCTCTCTTCTCCATGTAAGCCTTTGCTATTTCTTTTCCTTCCTCATAGGGTCACAGGTGATATCAACGCCCAACTTCTTGAAAATCTTACGATCCACCTCGCCCAACATGATGGTAAAGTGGGCTTGACAACCGCGCAACTTTGGTAATTGCTCTAAGGCTATCTTGCAGTTCTTGTCTGTCTGGCTCAAGACTGACAAAGCGACCAGCACTTCATCAGTATGCAGACGAGGATTGCTGCCCCCCAAGTATACGATCTTTGTCTTCTGGATAGGTTCAATCAGGTATTGAGGAATCAGTTTCAACTCGTGGTCGATGCCTCCCAGATGCTTTACTGCATTCAGAATCAGGGAAGAAGCTGTTCCTAACAAAGGACTGCTGGCAGCCGTGATAATGTTTCCTCCAGGCAGTTCAATTGCAGAGCAAGGCACTCCTGCCTCTTCCTTCCTTGCTTTGGCAGCCAACGTGGTCTTGCGGTAATCAGTTGTGATCCTGGCTTGCTTCAGCAGAAGAGAGAGTTTGTTGACCTCTGATTCGTTGCAACCTCCCAAGGCCAGTTTGTTCAAGGCAGTATAATAACGGCGGATCACTTCTTGTTTCGAGACCTCCTGGCACACCTCATCATCGCTGATGCAGAAGCCCACCATGTTGACTCCCATGTCTGTGGGAGACTTATAGGGGCACTCGCCATAAATGCCTTCAAACAAGGTGTTCAGTATAGGGAAGATTTCTACATCGCGATTGTAGTTGATGGCAATCTTCTGATAAGCTTCCAAATGGAAGGGGTCAATCATGTTGATATCATTCAGGTCCGCTGTGGCAGCTTCGTAGGCGATGTTTACAGGATGGTTCAAGGGAAGGTTCCATACTGGGAACGTCTCGAATTTAGCATAACCTGCTTCAATTCCACGCTTGTGTTCATTGTATAGTTGGGACAGACAGACTGCCATCTTGCCGCTTCCAGGACCAGGAGCGGTTACGATAACCAAGGGTCGAGAGGTCTCCACATAGTCATCCTTCCCAAATCCTTCATCAGAATCGATGAGGGTAACATTGTGGGGATAGCCCTCAATAGTATAATGGTAATAGGCACGAATGCCAAGACTCTCCAAGCGATGACGATACATGTCTGCGCTGGCCTGACCATTATAGTGGGTGATGACAACGCTACTCACCAGGAATCCTCTGTTTTGGAATTCTGTACGAAGACGCAACACATCCTCATCATAAGTGATTCCCAAATCCTGACGTATCTTGTTCTTCTCAATGTCTATTGCGCTGATGACGATGATGATCTCTGCTGTATCGCTCAACTGCTGCAGCATGCGCAACTTGCTATCTGGCTGAAAACCAGGCAGTACTCGGCTGGCATGATAGTCATCGAAAAGTTTTCCGCCCAACTCCATGTACAGTTTTCCACTGAATTGCGTGATCCTCTCTTTGATGCGTTCTGACTGGATCTTGATGTATTTGTTGTTGTCGAATCCTAACTTCATCTTTGTACCTCTACGTTAATTTCATGTGCAAAGATAAGAAAAATCTGCCAATAAGTTTTTCCTCGACGATACTTTCTTATGCTTGTCCTCCAGATTTCATGCTTTTTCCCATTTTTCCCTCTTTTTTGTGTGTCTCGTTGCCTCAAAAAAGACAACGTGTTGAAACCGCAAAGACAACACGTTGAAATTGCAAAGACAACACGTTCTTCCTCGTCTTTCAACACGTCGTCTTTTTGTAGCTTGCAAGGGGAAATTCTTCCTTGAGTTTTTTGGTAGGTTTGGATAAAATGATTAACTTTGCAGATTGAAATTGAAATGAATTGAAAATGAAGGATTTTTCGAATCTAAAGATAGCTGTGGCTGGAACGGGATACGTAGGTCTGTCTATCGCCACCCTCTTGTCGCAGAACCATCAGGTAACTGCTGTGGACGTGATTCCTGAGAAAGTAGAGAAGCTCAACAAGGGAATCTCTCCCATTCAGGATGATTATATTGAGGCTTATCTGGCTGGATACAAGTGCACTAACGACGAGGATATCCAGAAGTTCAAGGCTGGGGATACGAAGGAGCTGACGCCTGTGAAGCTGAATCTTCGTGCAACCTTAGACGGAGCTGAGGCGTACAAGGATGCAGATTTTGTGGTTATAGCGGCTCCCACGAATTATGACCCTGTGAAGAACTACTTCGACACTTCCCATGTGGAAGAGGTGATCAATCTGGTCATTTCTGTGAATCCTGATGCTGTGATGGTTATCAAGAGTACCATCCCAGTAGGATACTGCCGCAGCTTGTTTGTTAAGTATGCGCTTCAATTCCTCTACAAGCCTGAGCTGAAAGGCAAGAAGTTCAACCTCATGTTCTCTCCTGAGTTCCTGCGCGAAAGCAAGGCCTTGTACGACAATCTCTATCCCTCGAGGATCATCGTGGGTTATCCCAAGTTGATTCACATTGACGAGAAGACTTTTACTGAGGAGAATGCTGCCATTACTGCGATAGGAAATCCTGAGGGAGAGGAGCAGGCAAAGACCTTCGCTTATCTTCTGACAGAAGGAGCTCTTCGCCCTGATATTCCTGTCCTCTATATGGGCATGAAGGAGGCAGAGGCTGTGAAGCTGTTTGCCAACACGTTCCTGGCTTTGCGTGTAAGCTATTTCAATGAGCTGGACACGTATGCTGAGGTGAAAGGTTTGGATACTCGAGCCATCATTCAAGGTGTAGGTCTCGACCCAAGAATTGGTACTCATTACAACAATCCCTCGTTTGGATATGGAGGCTATTGCTTGCCTAAGGATACCAAGCAGTTATTGGCTAACTATCAGGATGTTCCACAGGAGATGATGACTGCCATCGTGCAGAGCAACAGGACTCGTAAGGACTACATCGCTGATGCGATTCTCCATAAGGCAGGTTACTATGAGGCCAACAGTTCATGGGATGCCTCGAAGGAGCGTGAATGTGTCATAGGTGTGTATCGTCTGACTATGAAGTCCAATTCAGACAATTTCCGTCAGTCAGCCATTCAAGGCATCATGAAGCGCATCAAGGCAAAGGGTGCAGAAATCATTGTCTATGAGCCGACCTTGGAAGATGGCTCCACGTTCTTTGGCTCTTTGGTTGTGAACAATCTTGAGGAGTTCAAGCAGAGGTCGCATGCCATTATTGCCAACCGTTATAGCGCTTGCTTGGATGACGTAAAAGATAAGGTTTATACTCGTGACATTTTCCGTAGAGACTAAAAAAGACAAAGAATATGCTGAAATATAATGTATCTCTTGCTGGTAAAACTGTTCTGGTGACAGGAGCTGCTGGTTTTATCGGCAGCAACCTCGTGAAGAGACTGTTTCATGACGTGAAGGACATC
Organism: uncultured Prevotellaceae bacterium; assembly: GCA_946413885.1. Classification (GTDB taxonomy): domain Bacteria; phylum Bacteroidota; class Bacteroidia; order Bacteroidales; family Bacteroidaceae; genus Physcousia. Next base: position 4,085 of record CAMKMK010000095.1, on the reverse strand, counting down.
AAGGTGATAGGAATTGACTCTATTACAGATTATTATGATGTGAACATCAAGTACGAGCGTCTCAAGGAAATAGAAAGCCTGAACCGCGATTGGGTCTTCGTGAAAGGTGATATTGCAGACAAGGAAACCATAGAGAGGTTGTTTGCTGACTATAGGCCGGCTGTAGTGGTGAATCTGGCTGCTCAGGCAGGGGTACGCTATTCCATAACGAATCCTGACGCTTACATCCAAAGCAATCTCATAGGATTCTACAACATCTTGGAGGCCTGTCGACATAATGAAGTGGAGCATTTGGTGTATGCTTCCTCCTCTTCCGTTTATGGAAGCAACAAGAAAGTACCTTATTCAACAGAAGACAAAGTGGACAATCCCGTCTCCTTGTATGCAGCCACCAAGAAGAGCAACGAGTTGCTCGCCCACGCTTATAGCAAACTGTATAACATTCCTTCCACAGGTCTTCGTTTTTTTACTGTTTACGGCCCTGCTGGACGACCTGATATGGCATACTTTGAATTTACAAACAAGTTGCGTGAGGGCAAGACCATTCAGATCTTCAATTATGGAAACTGTAAGCGTGACTTCACGTTTGTGGACGACATAGTAGAGGGTGTGGTTCGAGTGATGCAGCATGCGCCAGAAAAGCGGAACGGCGAGGATGGATTGCCTGTTCCTCCCTACAAAGTGTATAATATAGGTAACAACAGCCCTGAGAACCTGTTGGATTTTGTCAAGATTCTGCAGGAAGAACTTGTTGCAGCCAAAGTATTGCCTTCAGATTATGATTTCGAGGCACACAAAGAACTCGTTCCCATGCAGCCAGGCGATGTTCCAGTCACCTTTGCTGACACGTTGCCTTTAGAGCAAGATTTTGGCTTCAAACCCAGCACTCCCTTAAGAGAGGGTTTGAGAGCCTTTGCTCAATGGTATGCTCGATATTATGGAGACAGAACTTGAAAAAGTTCTTCTTTATACCTTATTAGGTTCTTTGATCTTATCGTGAACGCTGATTTCCTGTCCCATCTGGACTTCTATCAGGGTCAGTTTGCTGTCAGCCAGAATGGTGTGTTTCGTACCACGAGGCAGGTTGATAACATCTCCAGGTTTCACCTTCTGGCTCACATTGTTCACGATAGCAGTTCCCTGACCAGAGATAACAGTCCAAACCTCATCCCTCTGCTCATGACTGTGATAATTCATCTGGTGTCCTTCATTCAGGGTAACCTTGATGGTCATGCTTTCGTGCTCAACGTCCAGCACATGATAGTTGCCCCATGACTTTTCTGCAAACATGATTTGCTGGTCGATACCATCCACATGAGGCTTGATGTAACTGGATTGTTCCTTATCGCTTACCAGAATCCCCTCAGGGCTTGCTGCCACGATGGCGTCTTTGAGACCCATGCACAGAATAGGCACATTGAGTTCATTGATCACATTCACGTTTTCACATTGATCATTCAGGATGACTTTCCCCATCGTGGGATCTGTCATGGCTTCCGTCAGAGTGTTCCAGGTTCCCAGATCTTTCCATTGTCCGCTGAACCTCATCACAGCGATGTCCTTCTCATGTTCAACCACAGCATAGTCAAAGCTGATTTTCGTCAGGGTTTCGTACTTGTTGAAGAGATCCTGATAATCTGTGAAATCCAGCAACTCATGAGCTCGATTCAGGACATATCCCAGTTTGTAGGCAAACACGCCTCCGTTCCACATGGCACCTTGTCTGGTGTATTCCTCTGCAACTTTCTTACTGGGCTTTTCCTTGAAACAGGCAACTTTCAGAACAGGAGAGCTCAGTTTGTCGAGAGCTTCTAAGGGTTCCAGGTTATCCAACTCGTCAAGTTCATGAATAGTTTCCTCGTCACCCTGCTTCTCAGGAATGATGTATCCGTATTTTTCGCTTGGGTAGGTGGGTTCGATGCCCATGAGAGTCAGGTTGGCAACTCCCTTTTCTGCCAAGTCAGAAAGACGTTTCAGGGCTTGGTAATAATCCTCATTGACGTAGGGATCTACAGGGCAAACCACCACAGGTTCTTCTTCCTGAACTCCCATCACATCGTGAAGATAGGCAGTAGCCAATGCAATAGCTGGGAAAGTGTCTCTGCGGCAAGGTTCCACGCTGATGCCTACAGCACCATCTCCCAACTGATTGCTGATGGCACTCACTTGACTCTTGCTTGTGGCAATGGTCACTTTCGCCTCTGGATCCACAGTCTTAATCTGGTGGAACACACGTTGCACCATACTCTCGTACTGTCCTTCAGGAGTCTTGAATATCTTGATGAATTGCTTGGAACGTATATCATTTGAAAGGGGCCAAAGGCGTTTTCCTGAGCCTCCTGATAATAAGATGATTTGCATAATATGATAATGTAGTTTTACTCATTAATTTAATTGCAGACTTTGCTGATACCACTCAAAGAGTCTTCTTACTCCTTCTTCTATTTCCACTTTGTAGGTCCATCCCAAAGAATTGAGTTTGCTCACATCGATAAGTTTGCGCATAGTGCCATCAGGTTTGGTGGCATCAAAAAGAAGTTCTCCTTGGAATCCAATAGTTTTGATTACCAATTCGGCCAATTCCTTGATAGAGAGCTCCTTGCCTGTACCAACGTTGATGTGGCAGTTCCTGATTTCTCCCAAAGAAGGAATTGCTCCTCCTCGACCACTGCTGTGATTGCGGTCAACAGCTCCATCCGTACTGGCACCATAATGTACACTGGAGTATTTCTCAATGCCGATGATGTCGCTGAAGTTTACATTCAACAGCACATGCACACTGGCATCAGCCATATCCTCACTCCAGAGGAACTCACGCAAGGGTTTTCCTGTTCCCCAAAGCTTGACGCGATTGTTCTCTATTCCATATTTTGCCAGGATCTCCAAAATAGTTTGTTTGTCTGCCTTGCCATCCACTCCCAAGACAGGACGCTTGTCCATATCCTTGCGGATAGCCTCCCAGTTGCCATCAGCAATCAGTTTTGCCAAATACACTTTTCGTATCATAGCAGGCATCACGTGGCTATTCTCGAGATGGAAATTGTCATTTGGTCCATACAGATTGGTTGGCATGACAGCAATGTAGTTCGTGCCATATTGCAGGTTGTAGCTCTCACACATCTTCAGTCCTGCTATCTTTGCAATTGCGTACTCCTCATTGGTGTATTCCAAGGGAGAGGTGAGCAGACAGTCCTCCTTCATTGGCTGGGGAGCATTCTTGGGATAGATGCAGGTGCTGCCCAGAAAGAGAAGTTTCTTCACTTGATGAGTGTATGCTTCACTAATGACGTTACATTGGATCTTCATATTCATCATGATAAAGTCTGCACGATAAAGTGAGTTAGCCATGATGCCTCCCACAAAGGCTGCAGCCAGCACTACGGCATCAGGTCTTTCCTCATCAAAGAATTTCCTTACAGCATACTGGTCTGTCAGGTCCAATTCCTGATGAGTCCTCCCCACCAGATTCGTATAGCCTTTACTTAGCAAGTTGTTCCATATAGCACTTCCTACCAATCCCTTGTGCCCAGCTATGTAGATCTTCGAGTTCTTTTCCATTTTGTCAATCATTTCACGATTCCCTTTTCCAGGTATTCAGCCAGGTTGGTTCTTACCTTTGCAGCAGCGCCTTCGCCAGCTACTTTTGCCATATCAGAATCCACCATGATTCTCACCAGTTCCTCAAAACTTGTCTTGTTGGGATTCCAGCCCAGTTTAGCCTTTGCTTTCGTTGGATCACCCCACAGGTTCACTACATCTGTTGGGCGATAGAAGTCAGGAGAAACCTTGATGAGAGCCTTGCCTACCAAGTTGCTGTCTTTTTTGTGCACAGAGTGGCGATTGTCACTCACACAAATCCCTATCTCATCAAGTCCTTCCCCTTTGAATTCCAATTCAATACCCACATGCTTGAAAGCATAATAGGCAAACTCGCGGACAGAGTGTTGCACACCTGTTGCAATCACGAAATCCTCAGGTTTGTCGTTTTGAAGTATGAGCCACATGCACTCCACATAATCCTTCGCATATCCCCAGTCTCTGAGAGACGACAGGTTACCCAGATAGAGGCAATCCTGCAATCCTTG
>CAMKMK010000094.1 GCA_946413885.1 uncultured Prevotellaceae bacterium | reverse complement strand
GTAGGCCAACGTCTTACCGCTTCCTGTGGGGCCAAGCAACACGATCTGACGTTCACGACGACAAACCTGCAACATCTCTTGTTGCATGACATTCAGGTCAGTAACGCCTAATTTGGAAAGGTTATAGGTCATATCATCCAGTTTCTGAAACAGAGACTCTATCTAACGAAATATTCCATCAGGAAATAGACTCCCAAGGAAGCAAGCCATCCGATAAGTACCTTTAGGGTAATGTGATGGAGGTACCAGAGAATCGACACGTCCTCGCTTTTCATCAGGGCATAACCTGCTGTATTGCCAATGGGAAGCAGACATCCACCTACACAACCGCTGAGAGCAATCAGGTTCCAATATTCGCCATTCAAGGTGAAGCTCTGCATGTAGTCACTCATCTGAGCAGTACTTTCCATTACAGGATAGATGGAGACTCCACTAAGAACCAGAGCTATGTTATCCATTACGGAACTTACCGCACCCAAAACGAGTGACATGATATAGGTGTTGTGAATATTGTCGTCACACCAGACCTGGAGTTTATGCATGGCTCCAATCTCAGCGAGAATAGCCACACAAAGAGCAATACCAATGAAGAACATGATCATCTGCAGCACTTCGTACTGAAGTGTGCGACCACCAGAGATACTGACAGGTTGCTCTGTCTGCATACGCTTGTGGTTGATAATCTCATTGACAACCCACAACACGCCCAGCACGCACAAGGCACCCAGGAATGGAGGCAAACCTGTCAGACGATGAAAAGTAGGAACAAACCACAAGCCACCCATACCAACCACCAGCATCAGCGAACGCTGCCACTTGGGAAGCAGAAAATTCTCTCCTCGATAAAAAATGCTGGGTCGCTTCAAGTCAATATTTGATGGGAACCTTCGAGCTATCAAGGCAGTAGGAATCACCGTTGCCACAATAGCAGGCAAGAACAATGCTCCGCTGTAGCTGCCAGGGGTAACAGCCCCACGCGACCAGATGAGCAGGGAGGATACGTCGCCTATCACCGTGAAACAACCTCCACAGTTGGTGGCAATTACGATGATGCTGCCCAGATACATTCGTTGACGTGGATTGATGACCAACTGACGCAGGATAAGCAGCATCACGACAGAAGCTGTCAGGTTATCGAGGTTAGCACTCAGGAGGAAACTGAAAGTGACCAAAGTCCAAACCACTCGTTGGGTACTTCGTGAACGGCACCATGTCGCGATGAATTCAAAGCATTCATTATTGAGAAGCAATTCCACGATGGCCATCGTTGCCAACAGATACAGCACGATGGAACTGATTTGGGAAAGATAGTGGGCAAAGAGATTCTCAGCAATGAATTGGTTTACCGCCTCAACACTGAACGAGGCACCCGCCAGAAAACTCGAGAAATCAGCAGCATGAAGCCGTTGCACATAATCAGGACCCATGATAATGAAGAGTACCCAACCTACGACACCACAAAAGATAGCCACAGTGGCTTTGTTGATACGAGTGATGTGCTCGCTGCAGATAAGCAGATAGCCCAGCAACATCACGATTGCAATAGCGAGAGACATAAAATTTGCTTTAATTTCTGTATTTCTTCATGCAAAATAAGTTAATTATTTCCATTTTTCCAAAGTTTCATTCCCCTTTTGTCGTAAAATACCTATTTTTGTCGTCGATATGAAAAAAATGATATTGTCTTTGCTTGGACTTTGTCCTCTTTTCTGCATGGCTCAGAAGGTCAGCCTGTATGTTGGAAACAACTTGGTGGAGATTCCTGTTCAACAGACTCAATCGGAACTAAAACCAGGTTGGAAGATTGTGGATATTCAGATGAAACCTAAGAAGACTTGTTATCTATGGGGCGGACAGAGCAAACAGATCACAGACGATCAGCGGCCAATATTTATCATTGAACCAGGCGAGAGTGAAACGTTGGCGGACTACGCCTTCATTAAGCTTAAAAAGCGCAAGCAATACCGCCAACTCACACAAACCATTCTGGTAAACAATCCCTACATACGAATTGACCTAAATCATTTCAACATCAAAACAGAGGGTGAAAAAGGCTTCCAAGTACAGCCAAAGGAGGTAATGGAGAAAGGAGAATACATACTTGTCAATTTATTACAAAAGCCTATAGGGGAATTGGGGGATTATAACGTTTACCCCATACAAATTCCATAAATCGACATAAAAACTTGCCGTTTCCACTAAAAAGTTGTATTTTTGCACTGTCAGGATAACAAAGTGTAAAAAGATGAAAACCTACAAAGTTGACGAGGACGGTTTTTACGGTTCCTTCGGAGGTACTTATGTGCCTGAGATTCTTTACAAAACTGTAGAGGATCTTAAGAACAAATACGAAGATATCATTGAAAGTGAAGATTTCCTCAACGAATACTATCAGTTGCTTCGCGACTATGTTGGCCGTCCAAGCCCTCTCTATTTCGCCAAACGAATGAGTGAGAAATATGGATGCCAACTCTATCTGAAACGCGAGGATCTCAATCATACTGGAGCACATAAGATCAACAATGCCATTGGACAAATCTTGCTTGCCCGTAAAATGGGGAAGAAACGTATCATAGCTGAGACAGGAGCAGGCCAGCACGGTGTGGCAACAGCTACTGTTTGTGCGTTGATGAACATGCCTTGCCGTGTTTATATGGGAGCATTGGATGTCGAGCGCCAACACGTCAACGTAGAACGTATGAAAATGTTGGGGGCAGAAGTTTTTCCTGTTGAAAGCGGAAACATGACCCTAAAGGATGCGACGAATGAGGCTATTCGCGACTGGTGCTGTCATCCTGCTGATACTTTCTATATCATAGGTTCCACCGTTGGTCCCCATCCCTATCCTGAGATGGTGGCACGCCTGCAAAGTGTCATCAGCCAAGAAATCATGTTTCAATTGAAAGAGAAAACAGGGCGTGATTATCCCGATTACCTGATGGCGTGCGTGGGAGGCGGAAGCAATGCCGCGGGTACCATTTATCACTATCTCGATGACAAACGTGTGAAGATCGTTCTGGGTGAAGCAGGAGGAATGGGTATGTATACCGACAAGACAGCTGCCAGTCTGAACATCGGCACTGTGGGAATCCTGCATGGAAGTCGTATCAAAGTGATGCAGACTGAGGACGGTCAGATCATTGAACCCTACAGTATCAGCGCAGGATTGGATTATCCAGGAACAGGGCCTATGCATTGCAACCTTTTCGATACAGGTCGAGCCAAAGTTCTGGCTATCACAGATAAGGAAGCTTTACAGTCCGCCTTCGAGTTGACTCGCCTGGAAGGTATTATTCCTGCCTTGGAGAGCAGTCATGCTCTGGCTCTGCTACCCAAGATGAAATTCCAAAAAGATGACGTAGTGGTGCTGACCGTTAGCGGTCGTGGAGACAAGGATTTAGGAACCTATCTGTCACATAAAAATGAAATCGATTATGAAGCCATTTAAGTATCATACAGCCAGTAAGAAAATACTGGGTGACCTAATTACTCCTGTGAGTGCTTATCTCAAGGTGAGAGACGCATATCCACAGAGTGCATTGATGGAGAGTTCCGACTATCATGGCAGCGAGAATTCGAAGTCTTTCATCGCTGTTCACCCCATTGCCAGCGTAAGCATAGAGCATGGCGTGGGAGTAGCAAGCTATCCTGATGGCACCATTGTGAAGCATCCATTGAGTGACGGATACGATGCAACACGTATCATCAACGAGTTTCTGAATAATTTTGATATAACGGGTGAAGACAGTGAGTTTTGCGGTCTTTATGGATATACCTCTTTCAATACTGTCCGGTATTTGGAGAACATTAATGTGAAAGATGAGACGCAGGCGCAAAACGATGCTCCAGACCTGCTCTATATTTTATATAAGGATATCATCGTGTTTGATCATTTCCGCAACGAGGTAACCATCATCGAAATGTTGACTGAGGGCGAAACAGATGATCTGGATCAGTTGGAGAGAGACATGCAGAGTCGTTCTTATCAAGTATTTGATTTCCATCCTATGGGTGAATGTTGGAGTACAATTACTGATGATGAACATCGCGAGAATATCCGCAAGTGTATCGCACATTGTCTGCGTGGTGACGTGTTTCAGATTGTTATCTCTCGTCGCTTCAAGCAAAGATATGAGGGTGATGATTTCAAACTGTATCGTGCTTTACGCTCCATCAATCCAAGTCCCTATCTATTCTATTTCGATTTCGGAGGTTTCAGAATTTTTGGTTCCAGTCCTGAGACTCACTATCGCATCAAGGGACATCAAGCCTTCATCGATCCTATTGCAGGAACTACCAAGCGAACTGGTAATGAGACACAGGACCGTGAGAATGCTGAATATCTGCGCAATGATCCTAAAGAAAATGCAGAGCATGTAATGCTGGTGGATTTGGCTCGAAATGACTTGAGCCGAAACTGTCACGGCGTTCATGTAGAATTCTACAAGGATATGCAATTCTATAGCCACGTAATTCATTTGGTTAGCCGCGTAAGTGGAGAACTCGACGAAGATGCTGATCCCATCAGGTCTTTCCTGGATACTTTCCCCGCAGGAACTCTCTCTGGTGCACCCAAAGTACGTGCTATGCAGCTCATCAGCGAATACGAGACTCACAATCGTGGTGCTTATGGAGGTTGCATCGGTTTCATCGGCTTCAATGGTGAGTTGAACCAAGCAATCACCATCCGTACTTTCGTGAGTCGCAACAATGAGCTATGGTTCCAGGCTGGAGGAGGCATAGTGGCCAGGAGCGATGTGGAATACGAACTTCAAGAGGTAAACAATAAACTGGGTGCCCTTCGCAAGGCCATCTCAATAGCAGAGAAATTATGAAAAAGATAGTTATCATTGACAATTACGATTCCTTCACCTACAATCTGTCACATTTAGTGAAAGAAATGGGCGTTCAGGTAACTGTTTACAGAAACGATAAGTTCCAATTGGAAGAACTGGAAGAATTTGACAAAATCATCCTCTCGCCAGGTCCTGGAATACCAGAAGAGGCTGGCCTGCTGCTGGACGTGATTCGCACCTATGCTGGTCGAAAGCCTATCTTGGGAGTATGTTTGGGACATCAGGCAATCGGCCAAGTCTTTGGGGGTAAACTGACTAACTTGCGTGACGTTTATCATGGTGTTGAAACTCCTGTTCACATCATATCTCAGGATTATATCTTCGATACGTTACCTGATACCTTTCAAGTGGGCCGTTATCATTCGTGGGTAGTTGATACTGAAGATTTTCCTTCTTGTCTGGAAATAACAAGCGTGTCAGATGAGGGATATATCATGTCACTTCGTCATCGCGAGTATGATATCAAAGGAATTCAATATCATCCGGAGAGTGTTCTAACCCCTAATGGAAGAATTATTTTACAAAATTGGTTGAAGAAATGAAAAAATACTTACTAAATTTAATAGAAGGTGACACGCTCACACGTGAGGAGACTCACGAAATAATGATAGGAATCACCAAGGAAGCATACAACGACAATCAGATTTCAGCCTTGCTGATGGCAATTCAATCTCGTGGTGTCACGGTTGACGAGATTTTAGGATTCCGCGACGGATTGCTCGATACCGGCAAATACATTGATCTGGAAGACTATGACACGTTAGACATTGTAGGTACTGGTGGTGACGGAAAGAACACTTTCAACATCAGTACTTGTGCATGTTTTGTTGTTGCTGGGGCAGGATATAAGGTAACCAAACACGGTAATGGCAGCAGTTCATCAGTTTGTGGAGCAAGCAACGTCCTACAACTTCATGGAGTCAAATTTACTGATGATGAAAGAATTTTACGCAGATCCCTTGACGAGGCCGGTATCTGCTACTTCCATGCCCCCTTGTTTGCTTACGGCATGAAGTATGTTGGCCCAACCCGTAAGGCTTTAGGCATTCCCACTTGTTTTAATCTCTTAGGTCCTTTGGTGAATCCCTGTCATCCCAAGAACTCTCTCCACGGAACAGCTAACCAAAGCCAACTTCGTCTCTACACCAGTATCCATCAAAAGATTGGAGACAACTATGGTGTCGTCACATCCTACGATGGTTACGATGAGATTTCTCTGACGAGTGGATTCAAGATTACTTGTCGTAACTTCGAGAAAGTCTATACACCCGTTGAATTAGGTTTAGGATATGTGAAACCAAATGACATTTATGGTGGGAACTCTGCAGAAGAGGCCATGAAGATTTTCGATAGTGTATTGGATGGCTCATCCTCGCAGGCTCAGCGCAACGTCATTATTGCCAACGCAGCATGTGGTATTGGTATCATTGACCCCAACAAGTCTATCTCAGAGACGGTAGAAATCGCGCGTGAGAGTTTGGAAAGCGGTAAGGCACTTGCATGCTTCAAGAAATTCGTGGAGATCAACTCATGAAAGACATACTCGAAGAAATAGTTGCATGGAAGAGAAAAGAGGTAGAACAGCAGAAATATGATCTGCCTGCCAAAGAACTTCATGCTATCGTTGACCGTATCATGAGTGATGGAGTCGAACGTCACAGCATGCATGAATCGTTGAAAAATTCACCCTATGGTATCATCGCTGAATTCAAGCGCAAGAGCCCCAGCAAGGGATGGATCAAGGAAGAAGGACGAGCTGATGTGATTCCAGCCAGCTATGCACAAAATGGAGCTTCCGCCATAAGTATCCTTACTGACGAGAAATATTTCGGAGGAAGTATGGATTTTGTAAAAAAAGCCCGTTCCACCGTAGATATACCTATCTTAAGGAAGGATTTCATTATCGATGAATACCAACTATTCCAAGCAAGACGAATTGGGGCGGATGCTGTTCTGTTGATTGCTGCAGACCTTTCAATGGATGAAGTAAAATCCCTCACTTATACAGCACACCAGTTAGAGTTGGAGGTCTTATTAGAGATGCATTCAATGGAGGAACTCGACTATGCTGAACTCGACGTGGATATGTTGGGCATCAATAATCGCAATCTGGGTACTTTCTCTACAGACGTGCAGAATTCCTTTATGTTGGCAGAACGGCTCCCTAAGGATAAAGTACGGGTAAGTGAGAGCGGAATCAGTAATCCGGAAACAATCAAGCGACTCCGCAAGGCTGGGTTTCGAGGATTCCTGATAGGAGAACATTTCATGAAAGCTGCAAATCCAGGCATGGCTCTCAAAGAATTCATTGAAGAATTAAAATAAAGGTGTGTGGGATGCGCGCCCCTGAAAACATACGCGCAATAGAAATGGCAGGACCCGACATGATGGGATTCATCTGTTGGGAAAATAGTAGTCGGTATGTTGGCAATGTGCCAACTTATTTGCCTTCATGTGAACGAGTAGGCGTTTTCGTAAACCCAAGTTTGGAATATGTGGTGAAGAAAGCCCAGGAATTACAGTTGGGGAGAATACAATTGCATGGTACTGAAACCCCTGAATTATGTCTTAAAGTAATAGTTGAAACGAACCTTCCTATCATAAAAGCAATCAGCGTAGAAAAAACAGAAGATATTGACACATGGATCGAGTATGAAAATATAGCTGACATGCTTCTTTTTGATACGAAATGCAAGAGTGTTGGAGGGTCAGGTGAGCAGTTCGATTGGGATATTCTGAGTCACTATCAGGGCAATATTCCTTTCCTCTTGGCTGGTGGAATAGGACCAGAAGATGCTGAGCGTCTCCATGCATGGCATCATCCAAAGTGTATAGGTATCGACATCAATTCTCGTTTTGAAGAAGCTCCTGCAATGAAGAACGTGGAGGCTGTCACACAATTTATAAGAAAAATCAGAAGTTATGAATAGAATAAACAAATTGTTTCAGGAAAAGAACCAGGGACTTCTCTCTCTGTATTTCTGTGCTGGCCATCCGACGTTGGAGAGCACTGTGGACATTATCAAGGCAATTCAGCGAAAAGGTATCGATTTCATCGAAGTTGGAATCCCCTTCAGCGACCCTATGGCTGATGGGCCAGTCATTCAGGATGCTGCCACTAAAGCACTTCGTAACGGCATGAGTCTCCGTAAGCTATTCAGTCAATTGGACGGCATCCGCAGCCAAGACATTACTATCCCTTTAATCCTGATGGGCTATATGAATCCCATCTATCAGTTTGGCTACGAAGCATTCTTCAAACGTTGCCAGGAAGTGGGGGTGGACGGTACTATCATTCCAGACCTGCCTTTCCGTGACTATATTGAGGAAGTAAAGCCCATCGCTGACAAATATGATATTCGCGTAATCATGCTCATTACTCCTGAAACAAGTGACGAACGCATCCATTTCATCGATAAAAATACCGATGGATTCATCTATATGGTCAGCTCAGCAGCAATCACAGGTGTACAGAAGGAGTTCAACGCTGCCAAGCAAGCATATTTCAATAAGGTAAAACAGATGAATCTCCAGCATCCTCGTATGATAGGATTTGGTATCAGCAACAAACAGACGTTAGAGTCAGCACAAGCCAACGCGGCAGGAGCCATTATAGGCAGTAAATTTGTTGCCCTACTGGATGAACTGAAAGATCCTGATGCAGCGCTGGATGAGCTGCAGGATGCATTAGCACATTAATTTAGGCAACAATATAGTAGTTGGCACACAAAAATATTATTGCCTAATAAATAGTGCACTATCACATATATGCCATTGAGCATTTTTAGCGAACAGCCGAACGAACGAACAGTT
>CAMKMK010000093.1 GCA_946413885.1 uncultured Prevotellaceae bacterium | reverse complement strand
AGCGCATTTCATGCTTTTTTCCTGATTCGGGTGATAGTTGCTGATGTGTGTACCAGTCTCTGTGTCAATGGGTTATGCAACAGGTTGACAGTTTACTGGCGAGGTTGGCAATGTACCCCTCCGGCAGGTTGCTTTTCGCCTCGATGGGTGGAAAAAATGCCTCCGTTTCATGGTGTTTTCCGCTTTTTCTGCTTTTTTTTCTTCAAAAATCCTGCATTTCCGAGAATGTCATTTTATCAAAATTTTCCATTTTGGGGTAGAGCAACCCTTTCAATGCAATCGCCATGTAGACAAGGATGGCTCCCTGAAATGGGGGACTCTATTTCAAGGGGGTGCCCATTTTGTCCACCCCTTGCTGGAGGTCAAAACCACTGCCCCCGATTCAGGGCACTGGTTCCAACTGCGAGAACAAGGATGGGGGTCGCGAAATGCGATACCCCTGCTGGAGGACAAAAGGGACGCCCTGACCAGGGCCCCCTTGGTGGAACTCAAAAGATGACTATCATCAAACAGCCGAACGGCGAGGAACCCTGCTGTTCGATCACCAAGACAAGGGCACCTTCCCAATTTGGGAGAGTGCCTATGAGGCCAGGGCAGTGGATTGCCGTTTTCAGCTGTTTTTATCACTTTTGTCAAAAACTCTGAATTTTTCTTTGAAATAAAATTGGTGGTTTCGAAAATTTTTCGTAACTTTGTAGGCAGAAAATCATAGTTTATTAACCCCCAAAAGCTAAAAAGAATGAAAAAAAGATCTACGTTTCTGTTCTTTGCCATGCTTGTCTGTATGGCAGGAATGAGCCTGAGGGCTGCAGCTCAGAATGTGCCCTCGCCTAAGGGAAAATGGACATTCGAGAATGCCAGCAACTTGCTGGAGGCCTCAGAGGGAGCCCTTCAGCTTCAGGCAGCCACTCTTGGCAACAAGAGCGCAACCTTATGTGAGACAGCGGCTGAGGCAGGCATCACTGCCACCGATGGTCCCACAGCTGAGAACAAGGCTATCCTTGTACCGAAGAATGCTGCTCTCTGGGTGGCATTGAACGCTGAGAAACAAATCAACAACTACACTATCCAGTTGGATTTCATGGTGAAGGATGCAACGCCTTATGACGGTCTGTTTCAGACAGATATCGTGAACGAGAATGATGGCGACATCTTCGTTCATAACAACACGATTGGTGTTGGCACTTTGGGTTATGGCGGCAACATTGTCAACAAGAGATGGTATCGTCTGCTGTTGGTAAACAGGAACGGAATCTTCAGCCTTTATGTTGATGGGGAGCTCATCAATACCAATGCCGACAACGCAAGCCGCTTTATAATAGAACCTGAGGGCTTCTACCTGTGCTGTGACGAGGACGGCGAGGCTACTGACACGTATGTGTCTGAGGTAGCTTACTGGGACGAGCCTCTCACGAATGATCAGATTGCGGCTTATGGCAACTTCGAGCAGGATGCCTTGGGCGGCAACCTGACGAAGGATGAGAACGGATTCTACCTGATTGGTACTGCAGAAGAACTCGTTACGTTTGCCGACCTCGTTTATGCCGGTGAGACAAATGCCAATGCAAAACTGACGGCCGACATTGACTTCAGCAATCAGACTGACATGATCGGTACCAGTGGCAATCCCTATGCGGGCACCTTTGACGGAAAGGGTCACAAGGTCACCGTGAACTACACAGCCGAAACAGAGTACAGCGCCCTCTTCCAATACGTGGGCGCAGGTACAGTAAAGAATCTGATTGTGGATGGAAACATCGAGACCAGTGCCAAGTATGGCGCGGGCATCGTAGGTAACCTGAACGGCGGCAAGGTAAGCCATTGCATCAGCAAGGTGCGCATCCAGAGCAGCGTATCTGGCGACGGCACTCACGGAGGTATCGCGGCAATCGGAACGGGTAATGCAATTATCGAGTTCACCCTGTCTGCAGTTGGCATTTATGGTGACCAGACGACTAATTGCGGTGGAGTGGTTGGTTGGCTCAGTGGCGCAACTTATCTCGAGAGTGTTCTTCAGGTGGCCGATGTTGAACTGTCCACCTTGAGCGGCTCTTCCACCTTCTGCCGCAATGCTGGCAACATGACTCAGAAGAATTGCTTCTATGTCAATGCAATGGGAACGGTAGAAAACGGTGTGAAGGCTGTGACTGCCGACCAGCTACTCAGTGGTGAGGTTGCCTATTTGCTCAATGGTACACAGGATGAGATCAACTGGTATCAGACCATTGGAACAGACCAGATTCCTACCCCATTTGCCACCAGTGCACAGGTGTATGCCGTGGGTGATGTACGTTGTGATGGAACTGCTGTCTCAGGTACATTCACTTATAGCAATGAAAATACGACTCCCAAGCCTGATCATCAATACAAGGATGGCTTCTGCACCGTCTGCGGCGCATTCCAGAGCGATTTTGTAACTCCTGATGCTGATGGATACTACAATCTGGATTCTGCGGGCAAACTTGAATGGTTTGCTTATCTGGTGAATAACGGAAAGAATACAGCAAATGGCCGTCTGACGGGTCCCATTGACTTGTACACTTACGTTCACACTCCCATTGGAACGCCAGGCAAACCCTACGGCGGAACCTTCGATGGCGGCTTGCAACCTATCACCAATCTGAACAATATGCTCTTCGGTACCATCGCAGGTGCCAACCTGACGAACATTGCCATCGAGAGTGGTAGTGTGACAATGAACACCACGTATGGTTCCCACACGGGTACCATTGCAGGAACTGCAACTACGGCCTGTAATCTGACCAACAGCTACAGTAAAGCCAACATCTATGGAACTACCAACGATGCTGGAGGTCTGATTGGAAAGATGTGTGGTAACATTGACCGTTGCTATTATGCAGGTGAGATTGATGGATCCAGCACTACGGGTGGTATTATCGGTAGTGGTAACGACTCTTCTATTCCTGTACTTGTCAGCAACTGCTTCGTCTACAGTGCCAAGATGACTGGTGTGGCAGATTATCTGGGTAATTTTGTCGGCTATTTACACGGCATCTGTGTTCTTCGCAATTGCTATGGTAATCCAATTGATGGTGTAGAGCGAATGTGTGGTTATACCGGCGGTGTAGTACAGAATACTCAAGTGGTTCCCCTGGACGCATTTGCCAGCGGCGAGGTTGCTTACAATGTGAACGAGAAGAGCAGTGACAATCCTGTTTTCCGCCAGACATTGGGGACCGACCCTTATCCCGTTATCGATCCCTCGCATGCCATCGTCTATGCCAATGGTCAGCTCCGTTGCGACGGTTCTGTCGAGGAAGGCACCGAGATTACTTACGGCAACACTCAGACAAGCGTGCGACCTGATCATGAGTTTGTGGATGGTGTCTGCGTCAATTGTGGTGCTGTCGATCCCGACTTTGCTCAGTTGGTTGATGGTTATTACGAAATCGGAACTGCTGGAGCACTCGAATGGTTTGCCAACAAGGTAAACAATGGAGATAACTCCCTGAATGCACGTTTGATTGCTCCCATTGATTTCAGCGATGTGAATCACACACCCATTGGCACTGCTGCATTCAAGTATAGTGGAACCTTCGATGGTCAGTTCTATCCCATTACTAACATCAATCAGATGCTTTTTGGTACTATCGCTGGCGCAACCATTACCCGTGTTGCCATCGAGAGTGGTAATATTGGGGAAAACACCGAATTTGCATCCCATACGGGTTCTATCGCTGGTAACTGTGGTACTTCAGCACCAAGTACCATCACTTATTGCTACAGCAAGGCTGACATGACTGGTGGTACAGACGTGGGTGGTATCGCAGGTAAATACTATGGAACCATCGATCACTGCTACTTTGCAGGTACCATCGATGGAACAAGTACCGTGGGTGGCATCATCGGTAGCTCTTACGATGGTGACCATGCTCCTACCGTCACAAATTGCTACGTCTATGCTGAGGTGCTGAATGGTAACGAGTCATATCGAGGTCACTATGTAGGTTATGCTCACGAGAATACCAGTATCACCAAATGTTGGGGATGGAGTCCTGCCAACAAGGATGGTGGTTACAATGGCGGTACCATGAGTGTGACTACACTCAATCAGGAAGACTTCGCAACAGGTCGTGCCTGCTATCTAATGAATGGCAGCAGTTTCATTAATCCCACATGGTTCCAGACGCTTGGCGAGGATTTCAGTCCTACCCTCGACGAGACACACGGTCTTGTTTACAAAATTTCCGATGAGGAGTATGCTTGCCAGACTGACAACCAGAGCCTGAAGGAAATGATAAGTTTCCTCATCAGCGAGGCTGGAGAATTCTCTACTTCTGTAATTGCCACCACATCTCTTATCGATGCGTATGCAAGTTCATTGGGCAATCTGCCTAAGGTGACTACACGTGAAGAACTTTACGCAGCCTACCAGAACGCTGAATCTCTGCGTAAGAGTATTGACGCCAGTGCTGCTGCTTACGATGCATACGACAAGGCTGTTCAGAACATCATTACTGACATACAGGAACACGAAGGCGAGATTGCAGGCCCTGATCTGGAATTCCTTCTGACCTATATCGAAGACGAAATTGAACCAGGCGAGGATTATCCACGCGGAACTTATCCATACATCATGACATTCCATGAGTTGGGAACCGGTGAGGTACAAGCTGAGGTAGGATATGTCAAGTCTCTCTACGAGACAGCCGTAGCAAATGGTTATAGCATCGACTCTGAGATTACACGTATGATTACCAATGCTGACCTTACTGACGGATACAACGGATGGCAGGGCAAGGTTGGAACAGGTACAGGTGGTGTTGCATCCGTTATGACAGCTGGAGAATGCTGGAACAGCACGTTCGACATGTATCAGACCATCACAGGTCTAAGCGATGGTGTCTATGAATTGTTGGTAAATGCAGCTTATCGTCCCTACACCAGTATTTACAGTACTCAGTATGTTCCCATGCTCTATGCAAACGACAACAAGGTTTACATCTCCAACGTATGTGAGGATATGGTACTTGTTGAGGATGCAATCGATCAGGTAAACTGCTATATCACAGAAGGTGGATCCAATCCAGACTACGAGTATCAGGATGAAGAAGGTAACGTTATCGGCTACTGTCTCCACGGCTACAACAGCTGCTCATACGGATTCAGCGCTGGACGTCACCTCAACCGCATCCTGGCTTATGTAACTGATGGACAACTCACCGTTGGACTTAAGAGCCAAGGTTCAGGCCTTTCAAGCGACTGGACAGGATTCGCCAACTTCCGTCTCTTCTATCGTGGTTCCATCGCTGATGCTACTGCAGCTCTCGACGAAACTCTGGCTGGACAGGTTACTCGTGCTAATACCATCATGGCTTACGAGTACAGCAGCGACAGCAACGATGATATGTACAAGAAATACCCCAACTTCTCTCAGGCACTTAAGGACGAGTTGCAACAAACTATTATTGCTGCTGCCAATGCTGAAGACAATGAGACCAAGTACCAGATCATTGAGAAGTTCTCTGCTCTATTCCAGGAGATCTATGACACCAAGATGGCTTACGTTCAAATGATCAACGAGGCTGACCAGATAAACTCTTCTCTCTTTGAGATCTTTAACCAAGGAGGCGTCACCCAAGAGCAACTCAACGAAGGAACTCAAGCCTACGATGCCATCTGGGCAGCTTACGAGGCAGGTTCTTACACGAAGGAAGAAGCACTCTCTATGGAGGCCCTGAAGCAGACTTCCATCTATCAGATGGTTCATGGTGCTGAACCTGAACTCGTGGATGGCGTTTATCAGATCGAGACTCCTCAGAACCTTCTTTGGCTGTCTAGCAAAGTCAATGCAGGTCAAGGTGATGTTAAGGCCATTCAGACAGCTCCTCTCGACATGTCGACAGTTCTCTGGCATCCCATGGGAAATACCAGCAACATGTTCAAGGGAACCTATGATGGTCAGTTCTATCCCATCACCAATATTCAAGCCATGTTCATTGGTATGGCTGATGGCGCTACAGTAACCCGTGTGGCTATCGAAAGCGGTAACATCGCTTCCAATACTGATATCGCAACCCATTGCGGTTCAATCATTGGTGCAGTTGGAACAAACAATCCTTGCGAGATTTCATATTGCTACAGCAAGGCCGATATGAGCGGTGGAACTGATGTGGGCGGCATCGCTGGCAAGTACTTCGGAACAATGAACTACTGTTTCTTCGCTGGTACCATCGACGGCACCAGCACCGTGGGTGGACTCATTGGTTCTTCCCACGATGGAACCTATGGCTTCACTGCAAAGAACTGCTTCGTCTACACCAACCTTCTGGTGGGCAACGTGACCTATCTGGGCGACCTCATTGGATATTGCCACGGAGGAAGCAGCTTCCAAGACATCTGGACAACCTCTACCATCGGTAAAGTTGGTGGCTACATGGGTGGTAGTCAGGAGAACATCAACTTCGTTTCAGAGGAAGATTTCTACAGCGGAATAGTTGCATACAGCATGAATGAGCTGGCTCCCACAACCACTTGGTATCAGAATCTGGGCGAGGATCTCTATCCTGTACTCAATCCAACCCACAAGACTGTCATCATTTCCGCTGATGGTACAATTGTGAATGGTGACCCAGGCACAGCTGTAGAGTCTATCGACATGACAAGTACAGAACGCACCAACGTTTATGATCTCCAGGGACGTATGATCCGCAAGAATGTGGCAGTACGCAACAGCTTGATCAACCTGCCCAAGGGTATCTATATCGTAGGTGGCAAGAAGGTACAGAAGTAATCTCAAAGAGCTAACTCTTGTTTCAGTAGTCTCGAGTCCTATAGTGGGCTCGAGATTACTATTTCTGGAAGAAAAAATATCAACGTGTTGTGTTGGCAGGAAGAACGTGTTGTGTTGGCAGGAAGAACGTGTTGACTTTGCGATTTCAACGTGTTGTCTTTATGGTTTCAACGTGTTGTCTTTATGGTTTCAACGTGTTGTCTTTATGGTTTCAACGTGTTGCTTAAAAAGCCTCTTTACGAGAGAGGAAAAACATACATTATTCATATCTAAGAAAATGAGAAGAACACTTATTGCAGCTTTAGCATTATTGGTCTCATCCAACAGTCTGTGGGCTCAGCAAGTCAATTATGACGAAAGCAAGATTCCACCTTACAAACTGGAAGATCCTCTTCGTTTCGTGAATGGTAAAAAGGTTCGAAATGCCAAAGATTGGGAGTTGCGTCGACAAGAGATACTGGATATCTTCCAGCGCGAAATGTATGGCCAGATTCCGCCTAAGAGTGAAATCACAACGGAAGAACTCGAGGAAGGAATCACCCTGGCTGGATATGCGACAAGAAGACAGGTGCGCATGTGGTTCCGCAACGATAAGACTGGGCCTAAAGTAGATTGGCTCATCATCACTCCACGCTATGCAACAGGGCCAGTCCCCACAATCCTTTTCCTCAACTATACAGGCAACCAGGCGCTGATGCAGGATAAGGAAATACTGCTGACAGATGGATGGCTGCGCAACGAAGAGGGAATCGTCGATCATCGTGCTACTGAGGCCACTCGAGGCTTCTATGCAGGACAATCAACGGATGCTGTCTATCCTTTCGACATGATTGTGGCGCGAGGCTACGCAATAGTGACTGCCTGCTATGGCGACATCTCTCCTGACCCTGTTGGAGCAGAAGAGCAGGACAGACTTGCCTATACAGAAATCTTCGACTTGTGGGGACCTCGCGACAACTCACGTGATGACAACACTACCTCACTTGGTGCATGGGGCTGGACGCTAATGAGGGCGATGGACATGATAGAGCAAGACAGCCGACTCGATGCCAAACGAGTGTTGCTGACTGGCTATTCAAGGCTTGGCAAGGCTGCTCTCGTAGCAGGGGCTTTCGACAATCGATTCCCTGTAGTTGTACCTGTCCAGACAGGTGGAGGAGGCTGTCCGCTGTCGAAAAGATTCTATGGCGAGAACATTGCTATCATGACAAAAGCCTTCACCCATTGGTATTGCAAGGCTTGGAAGAAGTATGCAGACAAAGAAGATACAATGCCTTTCGACCAACACTTGTTCCTTTCTTGCATAGCCCCTCGCGCTTTGCTGGTAGAAGGGTTTGACGAGGGATGGTTCGACACAAAAGGTGAGTTTCTTGCCGTCCAGGCAGCAAGTCCTGTGTGGAAAATGTTGGGAAAGAAGGGATTGCCCAATGTGGATTGGCCAGATGATTACGACACGAAAGCCATCGGACCTTATCTTGGCTACGTTCGAAGAAGTGAGAAGCATGGAATCGCAGCATACGATTGGCATTGGATGCTCGATTTTGCTGAAGGTGTGTGGAATGGAAAGAAATAGTAATACTGAACTGTCGTAGAGTATTCATAAATAGAAAGTTATGACTTGGAAATACGAAAATATTCATAATAAAGCAAGAATTTGGCATCGAAATGGCAGCTGTTTGAAAACTTTTCCGTATATTTGACAACGAATACTCAATAGATCTCACCTAAACAAACACAAATGAAAGACAATGAAAACAAACAGGACCGCACCAGGCGCGAGTTCCTGAAAAGACTGGGAACGACTTCAGCATCAGCCTTCCTGCTGGGAGGGTTTGGCGTTCAAGTATATGCTGACGACAAGAAGAAAGCCGCCAAGAAAACGGATGGAGAGAGGAGCATGACCTTCCGCATAAACAAACATACGGAGGATAAAGTTTCGCTGCTGGG
>CAMKMK010000092.1 GCA_946413885.1 uncultured Prevotellaceae bacterium | reverse complement strand
CCAGACAAATGGAAAGCACTCTAGCACGCAAGGCGTCACAGCGGATACGCTTACTTTGAGTTCATAAAAATCTTCGCTGAGAGGCGAGAGGCTCGATGAAGTAAAAACTACGAAAAATGCAGAAAGGACGGGAATCAATCGAAGTGAATTCTTTCAGATGACAAAAACACGAATTCACATAACATCGAAGGATTAACAAAATCATAGGAGTGAACGAAAATCTGGCGCAATCACATGTTTTTATGTTATAGTGGTATCAGGCGTGAAAAAAGAATAAATTACCTTTGATAAAACTGTTTTGAAGAGAAGTCGTGACACACAATCATTTTTCAGAACAATTTGTTTCAATTTTTATCTCGACTGGCATAGAATAAGAAAATAAAGTAGTATCTTTGCACTTTAAGAAGGCGAAACCAGAAATGGTTGCCTTACTAACTCAAAAAATAATATAAAAAAGGTCATGGAATCAGTTGACAAATCAACTTTCAAGGTTTTCTCAGGAACAGCCACGCGCTATCTGGCAGAGAAAATCTGCGCCAGTCTTGACTGCAAACTTGGCAATCTGTCCGTCACTCGATTTGCTGATGGTGAGTTTGAAGTCTGTTTCGATGAGTCCATTCGTGGACAAGATGTATTCTTGATTCAGAGCACTTTTCCCAATGCGGACAATCTGATGGAGCTTCTGTTGATGATTGATGCAGCCAAGCGTGCATCTGCAAATACCATAAATGCTGTCATTCCCTACTTCGGCTGGGCACGTCAGGACCGCAAAAGCAAGCCTCGTGTCAGCATCGCAGCAAAACTGGTGGCCGACATGCTTTCTGTAGCAGGAATCAAACGTCTCATCACGATGGATCTTCATGCTGATCAGGAACAGGGCTTCTTTAACGTACCTGTGGATCATCTCTATGCCAGCAGCGTGATGCTTCCCTATATCGAAAGTCTCCATTTGGAAAATTTGGTGATTGCAGCTCCTGATGTTGGCGGCTCAAAGCGTGCCAGCGCATACAGCAAATACCTCAAGTGCCCGATGGTCCTCTGCAACAAGACACGAAAGAGGGCCAACGAGGTGGATAGCATGCAGATCATCGGTGATGTATTTGATGCTGATGTGGTTCTGGTAGACGATATTGTGGACACAGCAGGCACCATTACCAAAGCAGCCGATCTGATGAAGGAAAATGGAGCACGCACCGTTCGCGCTATTGCCAGTCATTGTGTGATGAGCGGTCCCGCCAGTGAACGGGTCCAAGCAAGTGCTCTCGAGGAGATTGTGTTCACCGATTCCATTCCCTACAGCAATCGTTGCGCTAAAGTAAAGCAAATCAGCATTGCTGACCTGATTGCAGAGACCATTCGTCGCGTTCTCCAAAACGAGTCCATCAGTAGCCAGTATCTAATCTAATGTTTAATTCATCCAATATTTATGAAGAAGTTCTTTATCTTATACGTTATCGCTACTGCCATGATTTCATGCGGCAACAAAACTACAAATGATAATAACAACACGACGGAGCAGGATCCTGCTCAGGTAGCTGAGTCTGTTGAATTCACTCCTGAGGAAGGAAATCATTATCTCGACATCTCCGTTCCCATGATGGGTGGAGGCGAACTTCGTCTGAGTCAGTTTATTCCTGAGAACAAGCTTACCATCGTGGACTGCTGGGCAAGCTGGTGTCCTCCCTGTGTAGCCGAAATGCCCAATCTGGTGGCCATCTATCAGAAATATCACTCTCAAGGACTTGAGATTTTAGGTATATCTTTCGACAAAGAGGAGAAAGCGTGGACAGATAAGGTCGCCGAATTAGGTATGACCTGGCCGCAAGGGAGCGAACTCAATGGATGGGAGAACCAGATGATGGAGAAGTATGGAGTCAACAGCATCCCCTGCACCTTTGTCATCAATCAGGAAGGCACCATCCTGGCTCGTGGCCTACGAGGTGAGGAACTCGATGTTTTTATTCAGCAGAACTTGTAGTTAGTTGACCCGTATCTCACTGATAGACTCGAACGGATGTCCTTCGGCATCTGTTCCTTGCAAAATGATTTGATAGTTTCCGGCATCCTGGGGTGCCGGAAATGCTGTTTGATGAGCATTCACCGCTGGATTCCAATAAACCGTGCTGATATTGCTCTTCGAAGGAATCAGACAGTTGGGATGATCCTGAGGAAATTCGTAAGTCACCAGACGTGAGCCTTCGTCCAACGTGTAGTTCGAAAGCAATCCGTGACGTGAGATGAAAGAGATAACGCCTTGACATACAGTAGTTCCAAAAGTAAAGACACCTGAGTACACCTCAATGTACTTCAGCAAACGAGCATCGTAACTCAGGATATCATCCACATCATATACGGGCATTCCATCCAGCAATACCAAAGCGGGCCAATCGGTATAGTTTTTCTTGCCTTCCGAGAGGGTGAAGAGTTGGTTCGTGCCGTGTACCTTCCTTTTTCTCACTCCTTTCACAAACTCCAGCAACGCCTCTCTTACCGTGTTGAACTTCGTGTACTCATCCATATCATAACTGTAATCAGGCCTCT
This sequence comes from uncultured Prevotellaceae bacterium, assembly GCA_946413885.1. Taxonomy (GTDB): domain Bacteria; phylum Bacteroidota; class Bacteroidia; order Bacteroidales; family Bacteroidaceae; genus Physcousia. Next base: position 6,169 of record CAMKMK010000092.1, on the reverse strand, counting down.
TCGACAAGAATTCTCCCGTATGAGCTAATGTGTCGCGACTCATCCAAGCCACCAAAGCCCGTTCCTGCTGGGCGCCAATGCTTCGTTCCTTCAGTTCTTGCTCCGAGCACCATACCTGCAATCCGGGCAAAGATTCTGGAAGAGATTGGGCATAAGGGGAAATGAACTCCAAAGGAGCCGGATTCAACTCATTGTCGTACCCGTTGAGCAAAGTAGGTTGGGCAGAATGAACATCGTGGGTGTAATAATACCAAGTGCCATCAGCCTGTCGCTGTCCATCATAGACGTCAGCCCCCTTCCCTATCATCACCATGCGGCTGGTCTCAGTTTGAGTAGCACTCGACGGGCGAGCCATTACGATGTGGCCCTCCATCTCAGCCACGTAGTTACTTGTCCTCTGCTGGGATGCCGATTTCCCAACATATTCTTCCAACGTGTATTCTGCTGTACGCAGATTGCCGCGTACCACTGAGAGAGTGCGTATGATCATCGCAGAGTCTCTTGGAAGCGCCACTCTCACGCCTTGCCCAGCCTGATATTCCTTGATAGGGTTGTTTCCTTTTTGGTTCTCTCCCTTCATGAAAGTTACATTATCCAATTGACTGATTCCGTTCGGATTGACCACAGAGATGATTTTGCGACAAAAAGTCTTTTCGCCCTCATTCCGCATCGCTCTGGTATAAGCCGTCAGCAAATAGTTCCCGCTATGAATTCCTTCAGGCAGGCTCACCTCAGCCCACCCTTGTCCATCCTTCAGGTACATCATGGCGTGTGCCACCATACGAGCCGTATCAGCAATTTCCACGTACGCTACCTTGCTCAGATCCAACGTGTTGTGGTTCTTGTCGGTAACCAGAACGCTCACATGAATACGCTCACCAGTCAGATAGCACGACTTGTCGGTATATGCCTCCACGCGCTCGCCCAGTGGTTGGGCTCCCAGCAACAAGCAAGCTTGGCAGATGAATATGGTCAATAATATTCTTTTCATTCCGAAGATTCTTGTCTTTTTATTCTCGCCAGAAGGAAGGCCTCTCCAAAGAGCACTTCCAGAAAGAATTCCTACAATCTATGCACCAGACAGGACACCATTGCACATATGCATTGCCGTTGGGATAGGTCTCGTAAGTGAGTACTTGGTAACCTGCCCTATAAAGGTCGTTCCACGTTTTCTCCATCACCTGTTCCTCACTTATCGTGTAAGGGGTTCTCGAGGGGTAGTATTTTACCTGGCCTTTCTTGATATACATCTCACAGGTAGCCACATTGCCTCGGACGCCTACAAATCCGATCGCCCTGCGGTCTTCTTCCAGACAATGAATGTTTGAAGGTAATTCGCTTGGCTGGGGAGTAAAGATTCCCCCCATATCGGAACTCTGCCGATCACGCAAGTTCTCGTATTCATATTCAGCCTTGGAAATGGCATACTCTTTCACGCGTGTATAATAACAAGTCTGCAATCGGTTATCGGTGTGACCAATGCTATAGAGACGGTACTGCTGGAGCCGATTATCCTTGAAGGGTTCACTATTGGCTAAAATGTATGAGTTGCTCGAATCATTTGCCCATCCATGATGCTTCATTGCCGTCACACCAATAATCTTATCGGTAATGGGGTCATATTCCATAAAAGCTGTCCAGGGCGTGTATATCTCCCACCATTCTTCATATTCCCAACGTGTGTACTGAGGTTCGCCTGTCTCAGATGGAGCCGTGCTAACCAGAATATCCACCTCCAAATCTTCCCTCTCCTGAGCGAAAGAGAGACTATCTATGGGGACAGCGAAGATAGGCTCCTGAGGCTCACTTTCGTAAGTAAGACTATCCAGCTTCACTTGTAGCCAGTATTTTACACCTCGCTTTAGAGTTCCCACATTTACCTGATAAGCGACTCCAACATATCCTCCATGATAGGGATTGTTTTCACAAGGGAAAGAGGTTCCGTCAGAGCCTTGCACGCTGACCTCTGCATTATATACATTAAAAGAATTCTTTCGTGGAGCATGAAGGCTGGAAACGCCATATTCCCCTCCTAATCCAACATCATCCCAATAATACTCTCCACCTACTTTTTGCGTGCTACTCAAGTAGAAGGTACAAAGCGAGTTTGAGTAGATGCTGCCCTCCACCACCAGAAGCTGCTCATCCTTCTCGTCGATGTCGGCCACGAAGTCCTCTATGCAAGAGGTCATCAGCAGGGTACCTACCAGCAGCGTCCACAATGTCCTGTATGTCAGTTTCAGTTTCATCGCTCGTCTCTCGGTTAGAACTTTAGGTTATAGGAAATGAAGGGGATGGGCACTCCGAAGATCGATAACTTGTATCCCCGTATCATGCCATTATACACATCGTAATATACGCTATATACGTTGTGACGCCCCAACACGTTGTATACTCCAAATGAGAACCAGCTATGCGTCTTCGCTGTCTGATGATGGCCTGGCTCGATGTTGAACGACAAGTCGATGCGGAAATTGTCAGGCAGACGGTATCCGTTTCGCTCTGTGTAATATGGGAGCCAGCTTCTCAGTTTAGTGTCGAAGTATCTTCCAGCAGGTACGGTGGTGGGGCGACCTGTAGCGTAATCCAGATTCAAGCTTGTGCTGTAGCGTCGCGTAAACCTATAGTTAGCCACCACGTTCAGCTCGTGCGGGCGGTCACAGTCAGCATTGTACCAGTCACCTCCGTTGACAGGCAGAACCGAATCATCCTTCTGACGCAAGAACGTACGTGCATAGCTGTAACTGATCCATCCGTTCAGTTTGCCAACGGGTTTCTTCAGCTGAACCTCCAAACCGTAGGCTTGTCCCTGTGCACCAAAGACATCATCTTCCAGATGCTCGTTCATGATCAACTGGGCAGCGCTTCGGTACGTCAGGTAATTGCTCATGCGTTTGTAGTAGATTTCAGCAGTCAGTTCCAACTGGCGATTCTCCGTACGCATGTTGTATCCGGCTCCTATCTGCCACCCGTGCTGAGGCTTGATCCGCGAATTCGAAAGAGTCCAGGTATCCGTAGGCGACATGATTACCGTATTGCTTACCTTATGTATAAATTGGTTCATCGTATTGAAACCCACCTTCAGGCTTTGGTCCTCAGTCAGCATATAGCTCGTGGAGAAACGCACCTCAGGAGCCTGATACATTTTCTTCATGCCCTCACGCATGGATTGAAAGATGGAATAGCGGAGCCCTCCGTTCAACTTCCACTTCTTGTCTATTTCCCATTCATCCTCCACGAAAAGGGCACCTTCCAACGCCTTGTCGCGCTCCAATTCCCTCAGGGCGATGTTGGAAATCATTCCAATAGGCTCGTATTTACCAGGACGGAGATTATAGAGCAAGGCATTCCAACCGAACTTCATCTCATTGCGTTCATTTGCCTTCAGGGTAAACAGGCCTCGAAGGAATTGTTGCTGGAGTTGGAACGAGAGACGAGCCGCCGTGGTAGGCACCTCCTTTTCGTCGTTCAGATAGTCATAATGGTCCATTCCGCTACTGATGGTGCTCTGCAGACGGTCTGACCAGTAAGCTTTCCATTCCGCGCTTCCGTTGATGTTGCTGTAGCCATACTTGTCATATTCGGTGAAGGAGAAGCGGTCGTGGCTTCCGTAAGCGTACACGTTCACGAAGTGCCGTTCATTCACCGTCCAGGCAAGCGTTCCATTCAGATCATAGAATCCAGCCTTGCCATCGTGGTACTCACTCTTCTCAGGTATCTTTTTCATCAGCCAATCGGAATACGTTGTACGACCAGCCAGCAAAAGCGAGAGATGGTTCTTCACGAGAGGGATTTCCAGGTGAGCCTTACTGGTCAGCAATCCAGCGCTGAGCGACCCGTGCCATTCCTGCTTGCTCGCCTGCTTTCCCGTCATGTTCATAACCGAGGAGATTCTTCCTCCGTATTGGGCAGGAATGCTGCTTTTGAACAGCTCGACATCATTGATGGCATCGGTGTTGAAGGCCGAGAAGAGACCAAACATGTGCATGGGATTGTAGAGCGTGTTGCCACTCAGGAGAATCAGGTTCTGGTCAGCAGCACCTCCTCGCACGTTGAATCCGCTGCTTGCCTCTCCCATCGTCTTCACTCCAGGCAGCGTCTCCACCATCTTCATGATGTCCGACTCGCCCAATGCCATCGGCACGTTTCTCAACTCTGAAGGACGGAACTTCTCCACTCCCATCTGAACGATTCCCACATTCGAGCGGAAGGCAGTCACCTCCACCTCACTCAAGAACTTGTCTTCCGTCATAGGTTTCAGGCTCTCTATGCCTGCTGTACCCTCGTCGTGCTCAACCTCTGCCCGCTGGCGCACGGCCGTGCTTCCCTCGCGGAACACCTCGTAGGCAGGCACCTCCGTAGCGATGTTCTCCGTCATAAGTGATTGAGGCACTTCCACTTCGCGAGTCACCGTATCCACAACTATTTCCTCCTCTTCCGAAGCAGGCAGCAACCCATCCAGATACACTGTCAGGAGAGCCAGACTCCGTCCGCGTTCATTGCCCTTGAACTTCAAATTATACTGCTGAGCATGTCTTTTCAACTGTTTTTTGTATTCGGGGTACAGCGACTGCAAGCTACGCAAGTTCTTCACCTCAAAATCACCATCCAATCGATGAAGCATGAAGACATCATCCGTCTTGAGTCGCTTATAGGAATATTTGTCGATCACCACATTGTTCGTCCTCTGCTTGGTGCGTTGGCGATGAAAGCTTACCGTCCGTCCCTGATAATCCTGACGAACAAAAATGTTCCCGTAGCGCACGAAACGGAAACCGTCCATCGTGAAATAGTCTATCATCTCCTGGTCAGGCAACACGACGAATCCTCGCTTGGGAGTCAGCACCTCCACCAAGTGGCTGACCACATCATAACGAAGTTTCACGTGAGGGTACACCACACCCCGAAAGCTGACCTCACCCTCGTGAAACTCCTCATCGTCCCAATAAGGATGACTCAGCCATTCCGTTGACTGATAGCTCGTCGTCAAGGCCTTTCCCCTGTACAACGCCGCATTGTCGCCAGCCAACTCGAAATATTGCTGCTGACACGACTTCTCGTCTGGGGTTTGCGCCCACAGCCCTCCAAGGTTGAAAAGAAGCATCAACCCCACGAGAAACCATATCATTTTATCTCCTCTAATCATACCGCAAAGTTACAACTTTTTTTTGAATTATGCAAGAGGGAAATCATATTTTTTCCCTCCATCATCCGCAACACGTTGAAACACGAATTTCAACACGTTGAAATCCCCAGGACAACACGTTGAAACCCCCAAGACAACACGTTGTCTTTTGCAATCTTCCTGCACCCTCCATCCTATTCATCGTCGTCAGTGTTTGTGGAAAAAATGACAAAATGACAAAATGACATCGTGACATTAAGGTGTTTTCAACCATCCGGCCTCGGAAGGTAGCTTACAAATCGAAAGAATAAACAATAAAAATTATACTGATAATAATATAAATAATTTTATTATAATATATAATAATCATTATATATTATAATAAGCTATAGGTATGCAGGAGCTTCTTGCACATTGGAAAGTGCTTAATGTCATGATGTCACGATGTCACGATGTCACGATTTGATGTCTTTTCCTGATTTTGTCTTTTCATAATGTAGAGGATTGCATGAAAAAAAGATAGAAAAAATTTGCAAGATTGAAATAAATGTTATATCTTTGCATCAAAGATGCAAAAAAACAAAAACAAATATTCAACAATATGAAAAAGAATCTTGAGACTATCTGCATTCACGGCGGATGGAAAGCAAAGAAAGGCGAACCTCAGCAATTGCCCATTTATCAGAGCACAACCTTCAAGTACGAAACCAGCGAGCAGATGGCGCGCCTTTTTGACCTGAAGGACGAAGGCTATTTCTATACACGTCTGGCCAATCCGACCAACGACATGGTGGCAAAAAAAATTGCTGCCCTCGAGGGTGGCGTAGGTGCCGTACTTACCTCCAGCGGCCAGGCTGCCAATTTCTATGCCATCTTCAACATCTGCCATGCTGGCGATCATTTCATTACCTCCAACACCATCTATGGCGGCACGTTCAACCTCTTCGGCGTGACCATGAAGAAACTCGGCATCGAATGTACTTTCATCGATCCAGACTGGGACGACGATCGCATCGAAAAGGAATTCCGTCCCAACACGAAATG
>CAMKMK010000091.1 GCA_946413885.1 uncultured Prevotellaceae bacterium | reverse complement strand
GGGACTTGCCAGCATCTTCCACGACAAGAGTGCCGAGTGGTTCCGTCAGCGGCTTATGGAGGGGAAAAAGAAAAGAAGACACGCTTGGCGTATCTATCCAGGACATGCTTCCTATATCCAATACAAGGAATGCAAGGAGCTTCCTCTTCTGCGCGAAAGCAGTTTCAAAGGTGGCTTCTACGTGGAAGAACAAATGAAACGCATACGTCCTAACGGGAGACTGGCAATAAGAACATTAGGTGATCTGTATCGCGACTCTGATGCTGCAAAGAACGGACTGGAGTTGAGTTTCGACAGTATTCTAAGTGGAAAACCTGGCATAAGCCATCGAACCAAGATCAGAAACAAACGATTGAGTTTCACTGATTTAGAACCTGAAGACGGACATGATATCGTAAGCACTATCGACGTAAACATTCAGGATGTGGCAGAAAAGGCCATCGTGAACAAGTTGAAGGAAATCAAGGGTGAAACGGGTATTGTCATCGTGATGGAAGTCGCTACGGGTGACGTGAAGGCTATCGTCAACATGACACGGGGACAAGACAGTCTCTATTACGAAATGAAGAACCATGCCATCAGTGACCTGATGGAACCTGGTTCAACCTTCAAGACTGCCAGCATCATGGTCGGTTTGGAAGATGGAGTAATCAATATGGATGATGTGGTAGACTGTACAGGCGGAATATACAACATGCACGGACGCTGGATGAAAGATCACAACTGGCGTAAGGGAGGATATGGAACCCTTTCTGTCAGTCAGGTCCTGGAATACAGTTCAAACATCGGAGTAAGTAAATTGATTGATAAGGCATATCACGACCAGCCGGAGAAATTTGTGCAAGGTCTGAATCGAGAAGGAGTCGGCCTGTTGTTGGATCTGCCATTCAAAGGAAAAGGTGAACCTATCGTACCTCATCCCAAAGACACTAAACGCTACTGGAGTAAAACAGATCTTCCTTGGATGAGTATTGGTTACGTGACTATGCTGCCTCCCATCAGCACATTGACTTTCTACAATGCTATTGCAAATGGAGGAACGATGGTAAAACCCCGTTTCATCAAAGCAGAAATGAAGGATGGCCTGGTCGTAAAGGAATATCCAACAGAAGTGTTGAAACAGAGAATTTGCAGCCCCAAGACGCTGGAGAACATCCAGTTAATTCTGGAACGTGTGGTAAGCCGCGGCCTGGGCAAGAAAGCAGGAAATGGAGGAAAGCTGTTCAAGGTAAGTGGAAAAACCGGTACTGCTCAAATCGCCAAAGCAAATGGTGGAGGTTATCACAGTGGGATTCCCAGATACATGGTAAGCTTCTGTGGCTATTATCCTTCCGATGCTCCCAAATACAGCTGTATCGTATGCATCGTGAAAAATGGCCTGCCAGCATCTGGCGGTGGTCAATGTGGTCCTGTTTTCCGTGAAATATCAGAATATGTAATGTCTTCAGGAGATCATCGTAACATTGAAACCGCAGCAGACAGCAATTCGGTGTATGTTCCTGAAATCACTTTGGGGAACAAACAAGACGCACAAGACATCATAAAAAAGATGAAGTTAAGTCAAGTACCCGTAGAAGAAGAGATTGTGGATACGATACCTGAGGATAAAGTGCCTAACGTAATAGGAATGGGAGCCAAAGATGCTGTGTACCTTTTGCAACAAAGAGGACTAAAGGTTCGTCTGAACGGTGCTGGACAGGTTCAACAGCAAAACATTCCCGCAGGATCTGATGCGGTCAGAGGGAAAACAATAACTCTGGTTCTGAAAGAAGGAAAACAAAGTGATTAAAGTTCTTATATAATATATATAATAAGGTATAGAAATGAAACTGGAACAATTGATACAGAAATCTAAGCCAATCAAAATCATTGGCAATCCAGACATAGATATAAAGGGAGTGGAAATAGACTCTCGTCAGATCAAGCAAGGCAAAATGTTCATTGCCATGCGAGGTACTCAAGTAGATGGGCATTCCTATATTGACAAAGCTATCGAGATGGGAGCGGCAGCAATTGCATGTGAAACTCTCCCTGAATCCTTAAATGAGGGAGTAACCTATCTGCAATACGAGAATACAGAGAACGTTGCAGGCCCTATAGCCACTCAATTCTACGGTAACCCCAGCAGCAGAGTGAAGCTGATAGGTGTAACTGGAACAAATGGGAAGACCACTATTGCAACAACCCTCTACAACATTTTCCGTCGTATGGGCCACAAGACAGGACTATGCAGTACCGTATGCAACTACATCGATGGGAAGCCCATATCCACAGAATGTACCACGCCCGACCCTATCACGTTGAATCGACTGCTGGGACAGATGGCAGATGAAGGCTGCCAATATGCTTTCATGGAAGTGAGCAGTCATAGTGTGGCACAAAAAAGAATTGAGGGATTGACATTCGCTGGTGGAATCTTCACCAACTTGACCCGTGACCACATGGATTATCACAAGACATTCGAGAACTATCGTGATGCCAAAAAGGCCTTCTTCGATGCATTGCCAAAGGGAGCTTTTGTAATCACAAACGCTGATGACAAGAATGGTTTAGTGATGACTCAGAACACAAAAGCACAGGTTAAAACCTATTCCTTGAGAGGTGCAGCCAACTTTAGGGCAAAAATCCTGGAAGAAAGTTTCGAGGGAATGGAACTGGAAATGGATGGACATGATGTTTTCGTTCAGTTCATTGGCCGTTTCAATGCAAGTAACCTGTTAGCCATATATGGTACAGCTGTCATGTTGGGTATGGAGCCTCAAGAAGCATTGATTCAACTTAGTGCAATGAAACCTGTGAATGGGCGCTTCGAAACAATTCGATCCAAAAATGGAGTGACAGCTATTGTGGATTATGCACACACGCCCGATGCCTTAGCAAACGTATTGACAACCATCAAAGAAGTCCTGCAGCATAAGGGAAAATGCTGGACGGTATGCGGTGCTGGAGGCAACAGAGATAAGGGAAAACGCCCTCTGATGGCTCAAGAGGCGGTGAGATATAGCGATCATGTGATCATTACAAGTGACAATCCTCGTTTCGAAGATCCTCAAGCTATCATAGATGACATGCTGGCTGGTCTGAATGACAAACAACGCAAGGGAGTGTTGAGTATCGTGGACCGCAAAGAGGCAATCCGCACAGCTTGTACTTTAGCTCAGCCTGGAGATGTGATTCTGGTAGCAGGCAAGGGACATGAGGATTATCAAATCGTGCAAGGAGTGAAGCATCATTTCGATGATCACGAAGTTATTCGTGAAGCATTTGAATTGGATAAGAAATAAAAACTGAAAAGAAAAACAAGAAAAAGTGCTGTACTATTTATTTAGATATCTGGGCGAATTTGGTGTATCGGGTGCCAATCTGTGGCATTACATCTCTTTCCGTTCCCTGCTTACCCTCGTGTTGAGTCTGCTCATCTCTATGTGGCTGGGACAATACTTCATTAAATGGATGAAAAAACATGGAGGAAGTGAAGCACAACGTGACGCCAGCATAGATCCTTATGGAGTAGAGAAGAGAGATGTTCCCACCATGGGTGGTGTGATCATCATCGTGGCAACTGTAATTCCTTGTCTTTTACTGGGTCGATTGAGAAACATCTATATGCTTCTCATGCTGGTAACTACCCTCTGGCTTGGTGCATTGGGTTTTGCTGATGACTACATCAAGTTGAAAATAACGAAGGACGGATTGCATCCCATATATAAACTCATAGGGCAAGCACTACTCGGATTAGGCATCGGTCTCACTTTATGGTTGAGTCCTGATGCTGTAATTCGCGAAAACGTAACCATTGAAAGGCAAGGCGCTGTAACAGTTGTACACAAGAGTGAACCTGTTAAGAGTACCATCACAACCATTCCTTTCGTGAAAAACAACAATTTAAGTTATACGGAAATCATGAGTTTCTGCGGGAAATATAAACGAGCAGCCGGATGGATTCTCTTCGTACTTGTGACCACCTTTGTAGTAATGGCTGTAAGCAATGGAAGTAATCTGAACGATGGAATGGATGGAATGTGTGCAGGCAATTCTGCCATCATGGGACTTGCGTTAGGAATATTAGCTTATGTGAGCAGTCATGTTGAAATGGCCAGTTATCTGAATATCATGTACATACCAGGATCTGAAGAATTGGTGATCTTCTTGTGTGCCTTCGTGGGCGCATTGGTTGGTTTCTTGTGGTATAATGCCTATCCTGCTCAAGTCTTTATGGGCGACACGGGAAGCTTGGCTATCGGAGGCATTATTGCTGTGATTTCCATCATCATCCACAAAGAATTGCTCATTCCCGTTTTGTGTTTTGTGTTCTTAATGGAAAGCATCAGTGTACTTCTTCAGACACGAGTGGCCAAGATAGGAAACAAAAGAAATGAGAAGTGGCGCGTGTTCAAACGAGCACCACTTCACGATGCCTTCCGCGTGAAACCAGGTCAGATTCCAGAGAACTTCAAGATTCTGTTTAATTGGCCCAGTGGATGTTGGCTGGAATCAAAAATCACAACTCGATTCTGGATTACTTCTATTATCATGGCAACATTGACCATCGTAACTCTGAAGATTAGATAGGAAAAGAAATGAAAAGAATTGTCATATTAGGAGCCGCAGAGAGTGGAGTCGGAGCAGCCGCACTGGCTAAGACAAAAGGATTTGATGTCTTTGTTAGTGACATGGGCAAAATCAAAGACAACTACAAAGATCTGTTGAAAGAATACGAGGTGGATTGGGAAGAAGATCATCACACTGAGGAACTTATCCTTAGTGCAGACGAGATAGTAAAAAGTCCTGGAATCCCAGAGAATGCTCCTATGGTACTGAAAGCAAAGGAAATCGGAATTCCCATCATTAGTGAAATAGAATTCGCTGGAAGGTACACAAACGCCAAGATGATTTGTGTGACAGGATCAAATGGCAAAACAACAACGACGAGTTTAATCTATCATATTTTCAAGGAGGCTGGTTACAATGTAGGATTAGCAGGCAACATTGGTCGCAGTTTAGCTCTACAGATTGCAGAAGGAAAAACTTATGACTACTACATTATCGAGCTGAGCAGCTTTCAGTTAGACAACATGTACAAGTTCCGAGCAAATATAGCAATTCTGTTGAACATCACACCTGACCATCTGGACCGATATGATTACAATATGCAGAACTACACGGATGCCAAGATGCGTATCACACAAAACCAGACAGAAGAAGACGCATTCGTTTACTGGGCTGATGATCCTGTCATCTGTAGAGAACTGAAAAAATATGGAATCAAAGCTCAAATGTGTCCATTCAGTATCTTGAAAAAAGATGGCATGATAGGTTACATTGCAGATGGCCAATACGTGATAGAGAAACCTACTCCCTTTAATATGGAACAAGAGGAACTCAGCTTAAGCGGCAAACACAACATGTACAATAGTCTGGCTGCTGGCATTGCTGCCCATCTGAGTGGTATTAAGGACGAAACCTTACGAAAAAGTCTTAGCGACTTCGAGGGAGTAGAACATCGACTGGAGAGAGTTGCCCGTGTAGGTGGCGTGCAATATATCAATGACTCAAAGGCTACTAATGTAGACGCTTGCTGGTACGCATTAGAAAGCATGACTACTCCCACCATCCTGATCATTGGAGGCAAGGATAAAGGAAATGACTACAGCTCTATCAAAGAACTGGTGAAACAGAAATGCGCTGGCTTGGTCTATTTAGGAGCTGACAACACAAAACTCCACAATTTCTTCGATGGAATGGGACTTCCTGTTGAGGACACGCATAGCATGAAAGAATGTGTGGCAGCCTGTGTAAAAATGGCAAAACCAGGATACACCGTTTTGTTGAGTCCTTGTTGTGCAAGTTTTGACTTATTCAAGAACATGGAAGATAGAGGTGACCAATTTAAAACATTGGTAAGAGCGCTTTAAAGAAAAAAAAGAAAATGACACTGAACAAAGCATCATTTGAAGAAAAAGGCCTCATGCAGGGCGACACGGTAGTATGGATGATCTTCCTACTCCTTTGTATGGTTTCTGTCATAGAGGTATATAGCGCCAGCAGCAACATGAGTTATGACTCAGGACACTATTGGGATCCCGTGATGAGACATGGCTCTTTCGTGTTGGTTGGAATCATACTGGCATGGTTAATACACTTGATACCTTGCGTATGGTTCAAGCTGCTTAATGTATTGATGCTTCTGGGCTCCTTCGCAATGCTGATCATTGTACTTTTTGCAGGCAAGATTAATGGTGGAGCCCGATGGCTCGATGTGGGGATTTTCAGTTTTCAGCCTTCCGAACTTGCAAAAATCAATCTCGTAGGCGTTTCAGCATTTCTTTTGTCCTCTATGCGAACTGAAAAAGGAGCATCAAACCTTTCCTTCAAGATTGTTTTGGGACTTACGTTCTTAGTTGTCGGCCTGATAGCAACAGAGAACCTATCCACTGCAGGAATAATCTTCATTGTGATATTGGGTATAATGTTTATCTCACAGGTATCTGCGAAATGGTTGGCATGGATAGTGGGGGGAATGATTGCAGCAGCTGCACTTGGCGTTTTTGTTGCCCACTCTATACCTGAATCTACTCTAGACAATTGGAGTGCCCAAGAACATGGGATTCTTCATCGTGTACCTACTTGGGTTCATCGCATCACGGATCATCACGTTACACCTGAGAATCCTGACGACTACGACATTTATGACAACATACAAGTAACACATGCAAAAATAGCAATTGCCACTTGTAATATTGTAGGTAAAGGCCCTGGCAACTCAGTGGAACGAGATTATCTTCCTCAAGCCTTCTCTGATTTCATCTATGCCATTATCATCGAAGAAGGCGGAATTCTGAGTGGAGCCTTCGTAATGTTCCTCTATTTATTATTGATGTGGAGAGCCATGAAGATAGCTAAGCGATGTAAAGCATTGTTCCCCGCTTATCTGGTAATGGGATTAGCCTTGATGATGGTAGTACAAGCCATGATAAATATGGCTGTAGCCGTAGGAGCCTTTCCCGTTACGGGTCAACCTCTCCCTTTAATCAGTAAAGGAGGTACAGCTACCTTCGTTAACTGTGCCTATATCGGCATGATATTAAGTGTGAGCCGCTCTGCCAAGAGAGTGGACGAGCCAAGTAGTAATGAACAAAAGATAATAGCAACAAGCACAACCTAACTGGAGCAAGAATCACATATGACTGAAAAAAGATTTATCATAAGCGGTGGTGGTACTGGGGGACACATATTCCCAGCTATCAGCATTGCCAATGCGCTCAAGGATTTATATCCTGATGCAAAAATACTATTTATCGGTGCAGAGGGGCGGATGGAGATGAAACGCGTACCTGCTGCAGGATACGAGATAGTTGGGCTGCCAGTTCATGGTCTGCTTCGTCCCTTATGGAAACCTGGAAATATAAGCGTTTTATGGAAATTCTTGAAGAGTAAACATGAGGTAAAAAAAATAATTCGTGAGTTCCAACCACAAGTAGCAATTGGTGTGGGGGGATATGCAAGTTCTGCGACTCTGAATGCTGCCCATGAATTAGGAATACCTTGTCTCATACAAGAACAAAACAGTTTTGCTGGATTAACCAACAAATCATTGGCAAAAAAAGCGCAAAAGATTTGTGTGGCCTATGAAGGAATGGAACGATTCTTCCCCAAGGATAAGATTCTTTTAACAGGGAATCCTGTTCGTCAAAACCTTTTAGACAAGAACACTACCAAAGAAGAAGCTGCTGCCACATTCGGACTCAATCCCAATCTACCAACCATCTTACTGATTGGCGGAAGTCTGGGGGCTAAAACATTGAATGAAAGTGTGCTACAAAATGTACATAGAATAGCAACTTCGCCAATACAACTCATTTGGCAGACAGGTAGTTATTACAAGATTACCTTACAAGAAGAGTTGGATAAGATAGACAAACCTGACAATCTGTATGTGACAGATTTCATCAGTAAGATGGATCATGCATACAAACTGGCGGACTTGGTCATTAGTCGAGCTGGAGCCAGCAGCATAAGCGAGTTGTGTCTTTTAGGCAAACCTTCCATTTTGGTGCCAAGTCCCAATGTGGCAGAAGACCATCAGACTCATAATGCGATGGCTCTCGTTAACAAACAAGCTGCCATTCTGGTTCGTGATGTAGATGCAAGAGAAAAACTGATACCTCTTGCCATTGAAACTGTAACCAATAAGGAACTGTTAGAGTCTTTAGGCCAAAATGCTCTAAAAATGGCCTTTCCTAACTCAGCAGAAATAATTGCTAAGGAAGTAGCCAAACTAGCAGATGATCAAAATTAGGAAGATAGTAAGATAATGAATCTGAACGATATAAAAGCTGTATACTTCGTAGGAATCGGTGGGATAGGCATGAGTGCTATCGCACGTTACTTCCTTCATAAAGGAATTGTCGTAGCTGGATATGACAAGACTCCCAGTGACTTGACGGAGAAACTGCGTGATGAAGGTGCAAAAGTGCACTATGAGGAGAACGTCGAACTTATTCCCACAGAATGCAAAGACAAAGACTCCTGTCTCGTAGTCTATACGCCAGCTATCCCAGAAGAACATAAGGAACTCGTCTTTTTCAAGAAGGAAGGCTTCGAGGTTCAGAAGAGAGCTCAAGTATTAGGTACGCTGACTCATTCTTTAAAAGGTCTTTGCGTTGCAGGAACTCATGGCAAAACGACCACAAGTAGCATGGTAGCCCATATCTTGCATCAGAGTCATGTTGACTGTAACGCCTTCCTGG
>CAMKMK010000090.1 GCA_946413885.1 uncultured Prevotellaceae bacterium | reverse complement strand
AAATCCAAACACGCAGCAGCTGTTGCCTCAATCACCTCTCTGGGGAGAATTGAAGGCCCCGGATTGAAATTGTACTTTTTCATTTTGATGTCGTTATATAAATGTATTTGATCGAAAAAACTTTTTTATCATGCAAAATTACACATTTTATATAATATTGCCTAATGATTTTGAAGAAAAAAGAAATTTCTATGTAGATGGTGGCTATCATAATGATTGGTGATTTTGAAAATACACATTCTGCCATACATTATTAAATGTAAATTTAATCGTCGTCAATCTATCTTCGCAAACTCATGTTTGGAATGATCATTCCATAATAATCTCCCAACTTCAGACAATGTTCTATCATATTTCCCATGTGAGAAACAAAAAGACAAACATATTTTCATCTACACAAAATCAAAAGACAATACCTGAAATTGAAAAAAATGTTGTACTTTTGCGTTTGGGAATTAGCTCCTGATAAAAGTGAAAGGAAAGAAGAATACAACGATAAGCATTTGTTGAAATATACGGGTATTATACAACTGCACATAAGAAATAAAACATCATGCCAAAAGTCACCATTCTTGTAGCTGCATATAATGCTTCCGCCTATCTGCGATGTTGCCTCGACTCCCTATTGAGTCAGACGTTAGATGACTTTCAAGCCATCTGTGTCGATGATGCCTCTACCGATGACACCTTATCTATTTTGAGAGAATACCAAACACGTGATCATCGCATCGAAGTCATACACCTCAGCCAGAACCAAGGTCAAGCCCATGCTCGCAACATAGGACTCGCACAAGCTCGAGGATCTTACATCTGTATGCTCGATGCAGACGACTGGTTCTCTCCCAATGCTTTACAGGAAGCAGTTGATGCTTTTAATTCGCAGGAAGATATTGACTCTGTCCTCTTCGAAGTATCTTTGGATGATGGAGAACATGCTGAAACATATGCTATGCCACAATTCCAAACTCTGTCAGGCAAGGAGGCTTTCAGATTGAGCCTTACGTGGCAAATACATGGACTATATATGGTGCGGGCAAACATCCACATGCAATATCCTTACGATGAAACTTGTCTCCTTTATAGTGACGACAATACCACCCGTCTTCATTTTCTTGCATCACGTCGTGTTGCCCGTTGTTCAGGTGTCTATCATTATCGGCAACATGCAGCCTCGTCCACTCATGCTGTTACAGTTCGTCGCTTCGACTATTTGCGAGCTAATGAATCGATGCTTAAAACTCTGCAGAAGCTACATGTTACATCCGACATTCTTATTCAATATGAAAACCATCGATGGTTAAACATTATCGATGTCTACATGTTCTATCATGTACACGGAAAATCACTTTCTGCAGATGATCGTCGTTATGGAATTCGTCAATTGCATCAAGCATGGAAGAGCATTCATCAAGAGTTACTAACAAAAAAAACTATATGCAAGTTAGGATACTATCCAATGCCAACATGGTGTCTTTTCCGTTTTGAGGAATGGCTATATTTTACCCTTCGTGGTTTATTAGGGAAGAACAGGTAAACATCCACCCTGAAATATAAAATAAAGAAGAGGATGTGCCATAATCTGACACATCCTCTTCTTTTATGAGGTGCGTGGCGGATTCGAACCGCCGTAGACGGTTTTGCAGACCGTTGACTAAGCCACTCATCCAACGCACCAATTTATCAAAATGTTTTGCAAAAGTACGATGATTATTTCAAATCTCCAAACATTTTGCTCAATAAATTCTCTTCTTGTTCGAGAACGTCTTCTCTGTAAGTGTCGGGGTGACCCGACTCGAACGGGCGACCACCTGGTCCCAAACCAGGTGCGCTACCAACTGCGCTACACCCCGATGCTTGACAGATTTCTCTGAAAAGCGGGTGCAAAGATATACCTTTTCCTCGAAGTATCCAAATTCTTCCCCGTTTTTTTTCTAAAGTTCTCTACTCTGGCAGGAATTCCCTCTATCGACAATCGTCTTTTCGACGTCCAAAATGACGAATTAAATCATGAGCAACCTGTGAACGACGGTCAAGAAGTTTCCAACTGCGCCAAGCAGAAACAAGCATTACAACACTTCCTACGATGTACTTCACATAGAGATTATTTTGCAGACATACTGCGACAGCAACCACAAGACAAACGAACTGGAAACTGATCAACCGCAGAGTGTGGCCACTAATGCGGCATCCGTATTTCCAACCATATACAAACACGATGCTGAGCAAATCATAAAGAGCGGCCACAGATAACGCAATACCTGCTCCAATCAGACCAAATTGGAAGTAAAGCCACCACATAAGTGCTCCAAACACAATATCATAGAGTACTTCCATGATGAGGAACATCATGCTGTCTCCCTTTGCAAGCGAGGTATACGCAACAGGCAACATGATGGCACGGAAAAACATATAGAAAACAGAACAAACCGTCATATCCAGAATGACCAAAAACTCAGGTTTGTAAAGCAATCGCACGACAAATGGCATCGCCAGTATAAATAGGATAAGGAAAGGTGTGATCAATAGTACACAAACGTCTATCTGCTGATTGATGGTCTGATTGAGACGTGTCGTATCATGATTCACGGAAGAAAGTCGAGGATAATAGTCTGCCTCAAGAGCCACGAATGCCATGCCTGCGTAGGTAGCCATCAAAGTATATCCTGCCCGATAATAACCTACATCTGAATAAGTTCCACTTATCAACATCAAGGCAGGAATGGCCATCGTTATGCCAGAATATGCAATCCCTGCCAAAACATAAGGAATTCCTCTTCGAATCATGGGAAGACCTTCGCGGAAGATCTCCTTGTTGAAAAGACCAACACGATAATGAGCCAATTGGACACTATAATAAAGATGTATGATGGCTGTCATTGCTGTGCTGCATATCAAAGCAATCACGATGCCATGCATTTTCCAAAAATAATAAAAAGGTATAGTCAAAACAAGCGTCGAAATAGCTGCAAGAGTTTCAATAGTGGCCACTCGTTTCAATTGCCTCAACCCTTTCAAAATCGAGCATTCACCTTCTGCCACCAAAAAAGAAATAAAGATGGGACAGAGCACAATGACTTCCCAATAACGGTTCCAGTCGTGATCGAAGAAGAAATAACTCAATATGGGCGATACAAGAATCGTCAGAATGGTAGCAAAGAGAGCTGCCCAAATTACCCACGTACGGATAACTTTCACCTTATGTTGGATACTCTCGTCAGTACCTTCCTCGAAGAGTTCACTCATTTCACGAGTGGCATTCAAGGGGATTCCAAAATTGCTGCAGCTGACGATAAACTCTGAGATGGACTGATATACAGAAATTAGGCCATAACCTACAGGTCCCAAGAGGTGAGCGGTAAGCTTGGTACGAATAACAGCAACCAACATCTTCAATCCCTGCACACCACCAAACACGCCTGTGTATTTCAACACATGATCGTAGCTGGTGTCTTCTGTTTCTACGTTATGCAGGTTGTTCAGTTCTTCCATTACTTTCCTCTTGGAGCACGCAAAGGTACAACTTTTATTCAAAATATTTGCTGAATTGACGAAAAAAACGTACTTTTGTGGATTAAAGCGTAGATTCTATAGAAATACCTCAGCAGCCAACAGATTGTTGCATAAGTGATGAAAGTCCTTCTGATAGGTGAATACAGTAATGTGCATTGGACGCTTGCCGAAGGGTTACGTGCTCTTGGGCATAAGGTAACTGTTGTGTCTGATGGTGATCTATGGAAGGATTATCCTCGCGACATCAATCTGCAACGCAAATCACTTGGTCGATGGGACACATCCCATTATTTGCTTCGTGTAGAGAGAATTCTTCTTCGTCTCAAAGGTTACGACGTGGTGCAGCTGATCAATCCAATCTTCTTTGACCTGAAAGCAGAACGGATGTGGAGATACTACAGCATATTGCGTCGCAACAATCGTCGTGTCTTCTTAGGTGCATTTGGGATGGATCATTATTGGGTTAAGGCTGGATTGGATTGCAAGACCTTTCGCTACAGCGATTTCAATATGGGCAACGAGCAACGTCATTCAGCAGAGATTGACTTCATGGTCAAGGATTGGATTTCTGGGCCAAAGAAAGAGATCAACGCTTTCATCGCTCATGACTGCAACGGCATCATTTCAGGCCTCTATGAATACCACATGAGCTACTTGCCTGAATATGCCCAAAAACTCCAGTACATCCCCTTCCCCATCCAAATTCCTGACATCACACCTAGCCCAGACATTCCCTCTCCCGTTCGTTTCTTCATTGGCATCCAGAGGACGCGAAACGAGTACAAAGGAACAGACATCATGCTTCGCGCACTCGAGAAATTGAAGAAAGATTATCCTGAAAAGGTTGTTATTAATCGAGCAGAGAATGTCCCCTTTGCACTCTACCAGACGATGCTTGACCAAAGCGACGTCCTTCTGGATCAGCTATACAGTTACACGCCTGCCATGAATGGACTCTTGGCTATGTCGCGAGGTTTGGTACTTGTGGGAGGAGGAGAACCTGAGCACTATAAGCTTTTGGGAGAATCTGAACTTCGACCCATCGTGAATGTGCAGCCTTCCTTTGAGGACGTTTATTGCAAGCTGTTGGCACTCATACTCAATCCTGAACGCATTCCTCAATTGAAACGTGATTCCATCGAATACATCAGGCGTCATCACGACTATCAATTGGTAGCCCAACAATACGTCGATTTCTGGAGCAAGTCATGAGAATCAGTATCATCATTCCTGTTTACAACGTGGCACAACATTTGCCAAAGTGCCTGGAATCCATCTTGAATCAAGGGTTGGAGGACTATGAAGTGATATTGATTAATGATGCCAGTCACGACAATAGCCTTGCAATCTGTAACGAATGGTGTCGTGAAAATTCAAATTTCAGACTGATAAATCATGACAAAAACCAAGGATTGAGTGCTGCAAGGAATACTGGAATCAAGGAAGCAAAAGGGGAACTTGTTACCTTTGTGGATTCAGATGATTATCTCGAGAAAGGCACCTTGTCAGCCTGTCTGGAACAAATGGAAGATAGCGATGTGCTGGAGTATCCCATCATGGTAGATCACTTGTCTTCCAAAGAATTTCCATTCTATCCAATCGAAGGAACTTATGACTTCCAGACCTGGATGAAACGAGATGGCTACACACATTGCTATGCGTGCAACAAGGTGTTTCGTCGCTCGCTTTGGGGTGAAACAATGTTTCCCACAGGTCGCTATTACGAGGACATCTTCACCATTCCATACGTGCTGAAACGAGCAAGAAAGATTCGTGGAATCAAAGAGGGAATGTATTATTATTGCAAACGAGATGGAAGCATAAGCAACACACCAAGAACCAACGCATTGTATGACTACGTTGAAGCATTGGTTCAACTTCAATCCCTACCTGAGAATCAGCAGAATCATGCCTTGTATCTACGTTCTCTCAATGCTCAACTTTCCTATCGAAAATATGGTGGCGACAAGAACATCGTTCCTCATCGACTTCTTCCCTTTAGTTTCATCCTCTCATCAGGTCTCACCCTTCATCAACGCCTGAAAGCCCTTTGGTTTCGTCTCACCTATCGTCCCCATTCATGAACTACCAATTAAGCATCATAATCCCTTGCTACGACATCAAGTTGAGCGAACTCTCCAAATGCATCGAGAGTCTGGAGTTCATCTCTCAACTGATGACCTACGAAATATGGATCATCGATGATGGAAGCCAAGAGGACGTAGTATGTGAATGGGTAAAAAATCTCAACAAAGAGAATATTCATGCCATTCGACAGGAGAACATGGGGCCAGGAGGCGCTCGAAATACAGGAATCGACCATTGTACAGGCAAATACCTTACTTTCATCGATGCTGACGATTACCTTTTTTATGGGCCATACGTCCAAATCCTGAAGACGTTGCTCGACAAGCAGCCTGATATTCTTTGTCATGGGTCGAAGAGAATCTACGAGGGGCCAGCCACCCTATTCATGATTAAGTACGACATCATCCCCAGTTGCTGTTCCTATATCATTCGTCGCGAAACACTTGGCGACTTGCGTTTCTCTCCTTATTTATACCACGAGGACGAGGAGTTCTGTACTCGCCTGTTCCTCAAGCGAGCCCATCTGGTCACCAGCATCGAGCAGGCATACTTTTATCGTTATCGCTCTGATTCCATTACCCACAAGCAGGACAAGAAGCATCTGCAAAAGCGATACTCTGACTACATAACAGTTCTTCAGCACCTGCAATCTGAAAAAGTCCCCTCACCCCACTCGCTCGCCCTGCAACGCCGACTCTGCATCATGGCGATGTGCTACATCATCACTTTGATGAGCGACAGCAAAAGTTGGAAATTCACCACACGTTCGCTCCAATCTCTTCGCTCGATAGGACTTTATCCACTTCCCATGAGGCGCTGGTATGGATTCCGTTATCTATTCACCCATCTCACCACCTTCCATCCGATTCTCGTCTGCCTCTTTTCGCCCATCACACGTTTGCTGGTAAAACTGAAAAAGGACAATTCAGGGCGGCGAAGCTTTGTGGCTCAGGTGGATCCTTTTGAGAGATAAAGCCCTCTCAATTGCCTCAAAAATACCCCACACGTCGAAACCCAAAACACAACACGTTGTCTTTGCAATTTCAACACGTTGTCTTTGCGGTTTCAACACGTTGTCTTTTTCCTCGCTTCACGTGGCAAGAAAATGACGAAAAAAGCCATTTTGGGCATCTTCTGCATCATTATCCGTTTTTTGAGGCAAAAACTTTTGCTTGGCAACTTTTTTTCTTTATCTTTGCAGAAGATAATACCCAATCAAGCCATGAAAAGAAGAAATTTCTTGAAACTTAGTGCCGGGGCACTTGTTGCCTCGCAACTTCCTTGGCCACTAAGGGCAGAAGTGAGACGTAATGTCAACAAACTGAGTCCTCTCAACATACGAGAGATAGAAATACCTGTAGGCATAGAGAAACCTTTCAGCGCCTTGCACATCTCTGACACTCACATAACCTTGGTGGATAGTCGCAACGATGAGGAGAAAATAAAGCTTGCATCCAGACGCGCCAGGGGAATGAACCTGGGAGAACACTATTTAGACGAAGCCATACGCTATGCGAAAGAGCACAATATGCTGATGCTCCACACAGGCGATCTGATGGACTTCGTCTCTGAAGCCAATCTGGATGCTGCAGCCCGCCATTATCGCGAGGCTGACTGGTTTGTCTCGGCTGGGAATCACGAGTTTTCCCAATACGTGGGTGAAGCGAAGGAAGACGAGGCTTATAAGGCTGAGAGCTATCAAAAAGTTCAGGACGCCTATCCCAACGACCTTACGTTCTGTTCGCGTGTTGTGGGTGGCGTGAACTTCGTGTCACTTGATGACGTCTATTACAACGTGACAGAGCATCAGCACGAACTCATGGAGCAGGAGGTGAAGAGAGGTTTACCTATTGTATTGATGTGCCACGTACCTTTCTATACACCAGACTTCTGCGATTTCTCATTGAAACGAACTCCCCAATGTGCCTACTTGACTGCTGTGCCTTTAGATATCACGAAGAACTTCGAAAATGATCCAAACCGTCCTGAGGACCAGCAATGGCGTAACCGTTCTGTACAACAAAGGGCAGACAAGCCCACGATGGAGTTCGCCAAGTGGCTCAAGGATCAGAAAATGGTGAAAGGTATCCTCACAGGGCACATGCATTTCTTCTACGAGACACGTTACTCGAAGACAGCTATGCAATATACTGTAGGAGCTACTTATAAAGGGGATGCCTATGCCGTTCGATTTGTCTGAGAAGAGAAACAAATATTATGAAAAAAAGGACATTAATATTCGGAGCTTTCATGGCGCTATGCCTCAGCGTTAACGCTCAGCAGACAGGACAAGTACGCTTCCTGAAAAAGGGCGAGATGCCCAAGTTGCCACCAATGCCAGAGATTCCAGCGAAGAAGCCTGCAGGAAGTGTCACGATGGGCGACCTGAAGGAATTCTCTGAGGTGCAATTGGACATTCCCATCACAGAGGGACCTTTCCGCCCCAGTTGGGAATCCATAGAAGAGAACTATCCTGGCACACCACAGTGGCTGCGCGATGCGAAGGTGGGTATCTGGGCACATGTTGGACCACAGGCGGCCGGTGAAAGCGGAGACTGGTATGCCCAGCGGCTCTATAATGTGAACGACATAGCCTACAAGAATCATTTGAAACGTTTCGGACACCCCTCGGAAGTGGGCTACAAGGACGTACTCCACTCATGGAATCCCACGAAGTTCGACCCTGAATACCTGACCAGATTGTACAAGAAAGCCGGAGCAAGGTTTCTCATCCTAATGGGCGTACATCATGATAACTTCGACCTCTGGAACTCACAGTACCAACCTTGGAACGCCGTCAACATAGGCCCTAAGCGAGACCTGTTGGGCGAGTGGGTGAAGGCTTGTCATAAGCAAAAAATGCGCTACGGCGTGACATTCCATCACGAATATACCTGGTGGTGGTGGCAAACGGCTTTCGGCTGCGATGCCACAGGCGAGAAAGCCGGTGTCCCATACGACGGGAACCTCACCCTGGCAGATGGCAAGGGCAAGTGGTGGGAAGGCTATGACCCACGCCGCCTCTATGGCATCGACCTGCGCGAGTACAAGTCCGTTGCTACACAGTTTCTCCCCGATGCCGGCATCTTCAAGAACCATCTGGACTACTGCCGCTGGTATGCCACCCAGTGGGCACTAAGGATGATGGACGTGACTGCCCATTACGACCCTGACTT
>CAMKMK010000089.1 GCA_946413885.1 uncultured Prevotellaceae bacterium | reverse complement strand
TTTTGGAAGCTTATCACATCCCTATCTTGGAAGTCCCTGGTTTTGAGGCAGATGACGTTATCGGAACCCTTGTTCACCAAGCAGATGATCGTGGCATAGAGACCTATATGATGACTCCTGACAAGGATTACGGCCAACTTGTTACTGATAAAGTGAGGATGTATAAACCCGCTGTTGGGAAGAACGAAGCCCAAATAATAGGTCCAAAGGAAGTAAATGAGAAATGGGGTCTCTCCCACCCCACACAGATAATCGACATGTTGGGTTTGATGGGCGATGCTGTTGACAATATCCCTGGATGTCCTGGAGTGGGAGAAAAGACTGCGTCAAAACTGATACAGGATTTTGGCAGCATAGAGAACCTTTTGGATAATACTGATAAGTTGAAAGGAGCATTGAAACAGAAGGTTGAGGAGAATGTGGAACAAATACGTTTGAGTAAGTGGTTGGCAACCATCAAAACGGATGTTCCCATTGAGTTGAATATGGACAAACTGATACTGGAAAAATCTGATCAGGATCAACTGCAAACCCTCTTCGAAGAACTGGAGTTCAGGACTTTGATGCGCAAGAAAATCATTACTCCCATACAGCAAAAAGCAGAAAAAAAAGAAAAGAATAAGGAGAGTTTACAAGGCGATCTCTTTGCCGGATTTTCCGATGCTTCTTCCTCTCAGATAGAGGAACCTGACCTCTTCTCTTCTGTCCCTGTTCAAAGCAGTATGCAAACCTACAGGGATCTCAATGTGGATTATCAACTCATGGATACTCCAGAGAAACGTAAAGAGTTGATCTCTACCCTACTCCTTTTCGATGAAATTTGTTTAGATACTGAGACCACCAGTTCTGAAGCAATTGATGCAAAATTGGTAGGTTTAAGCTTCTCCGTCAAAGAGAATCAGGCCTGGTATGTCCCTGTGATGGATGATGTCTCCATTTTGGAAGAATTCCGCTCCATTTACGAGAGTCCTTCCACGCTGAAGATAGGGCAAAACCTGAAATATGACTTACAAGTCTTGCAAAACTATGGTATCGAGCTGAAAGGCAAGATGTTCGACACCATGATTGCACACTATCTGCTACATCCTGAGATGCGTCACGGAATGGATTATCTTGCTGAGGCTTACCTGCACTATCGAACCATACACATCGATGAATTGATAGGCAGTGGGAAAAAACAGAAGTCGATGATGGATTTGTCTCCTAGCGATGTGTATATTTATGCTTGTGAAGATGCTGACATCACCTTGAAACTCAAGCATCTCTTTGAACCTCTGCTGGTGGAGGAAGGATGTAGCGAACTCTTTTGGAACATCGAGATGCCCCTCATGCCCGTACTTGCTTATATGGAAAGGAACGGTATGTGCGTGGATACGGAAGCTTTGAAAGAAACCTCCATCCTTTATACAAAAAAGATGAAGGAACTGGAGCAGGAAATCCATGAATTGGCTGGAATAAACTTCAATATTGCATCACCCAAACAAGTAGGAGAAGTCCTTTTCGACCAACTGATAATAATTTCCAAGCCCAAGAAAACCAAAACAGGACAATATGTAACGAGTGAAGAGGTACTGGAAAGCTTGAAAGGGAAACATCCCATCGTGGAAAAGATTCTCGAATATCGTGGTTTGAAAAAACTGCTGGGAACATACATCGATGCCCTACCCCTTTTGATTAATCCAAAGACAGGTCATATCCACACCAGTTTCAACCAGACGATTACCTCTACTGGACGCCTCTCAAGTAGCAATCCCAACTTACAGAACATCCCTGTCCGTGATTCATTAGGTAAAGAAGTTCGAAAGGCTTTCATTCCAGAAAAAGGTCAAGAGTTCTTTAGTGCAGATTACAGCCAGATAGAATTGCGCATTATGGCCCATCTGAGCCAAGATTCCAATTTGATTGAAGCCTTCTGCGAAGGACACGATATTCACGCCGCTACGGCCGCTAAAATATTCAAAAAAGACATATCTGACGTGACAACTGATGAGCGTCGAAAGGCCAAAACGGCCAATTTTGGCATTATATATGGTATCAGCGCCTTTGGATTGGCAGAGAGGATGGATGTAAGCCGAACAGAAGCAAAACAATTGATAGACGAATACTTCGCAACCTATCCAGGTGTGAGAGAGTATATGAACCGTAGCATCGAAATGGCTCGTGAAAAGGGTTATACAGAGACTATCTTCCACCGTCGATGTTACCTGCCCGATATCAATAGCCACAATGCTGTCGTACGAGGATATGCTGAGCGTAATGCCATCAATTCTCCCATTCAGGGAAGTGCGGCAGACATTATTAAGATAGCTATGATACACATTTACAAGAGATTACAAAAAGAAGGATTCAAGAGCAAGATGATCCTGCAGGTTCACGACGAATTGAACTTTACGGTATTGCCTGAAGAAAAGGAGAAACTCCAGAAGCTGGTCATCGAAGAGATGGAGTCTGCCTGCAAAATGAGGGTTCCTTTGATAGCCGACTGTGGTTGGGGCAAGAACTGGCTCGAAGCACATTAACCTAACACATTTTGATATGGAGAAGACGAGAAGAAACTTTCTGAGAGAAAGCCTTTTGGGAGTAGGAGCGCTACTTGTTGCACCTCCCATGATTGCCAATGTGCTGAATGCAAACGAAAGAAACATAGACAAATACAAAGCAAGGAAAGCCTGTCGAAAACCTTTTTTCTTCATCCAGTACAGCGACCCGCAGTTTGGCTTTACAAATGGAGAGAAATACGACACAAAACCAGAAGAAGAACTCATGGAGAAGTCTGTGGAGATAATAAACAGGCTTTCTCCACCATTTGTCATAGGAACAGGCGATTTCTGGCACCACAAACGCTATGATCCAGAAATGCTTCTTTACAAGAAATACATGTCGAAGATAGATTCTAAGACTAAAATCTTCAATGTCCCTGGAAATCATGATCTCCCCAGCTTGGAAGATGAGGATCAGAACTATTATCACACGAATTTTGGTCCCTCCCGTTTCTCTTTCCGCCACGAGCGCTGTGCCTTCATCGGCATCAACAGCCAGTATTACTGGCCAGAAAGAGAAGAGAATGAATATGAGAAGGAGCAATACGAATGGTTGATTCACGAACTGGAGTCAGCAAAAAAATGTCGATTTATATTTGTTTTTGCTCACATTCCTTTCTTTCTGGAGAAAGATGACGAGCCAGAGGACTATTTCTGCGTCAAGCAACCCCTGCGGAACAAATACATAGAAACCTTCAAGCGCTATGGAGTCAACGCTATCTTCTGCGGACATAAACATAAGAGTTTTGTGGGAAAAAGCGGTAACCTCGATATGGTTACCTGTGGCGCCATTGGTCTGCCTCTTGGAGGATTCCATGGAATGAATCTCATACGGGTTTTCCCTGATCGATATGATTTCAATTACATTTCGCTTGATGATTTCCCCAAAGCAATAGAAAAAAACACATTAAATCTGCTATAGAATTTCAAAATTTGCTTTTTACTCGAAAATTTATTAATTTTGCCCCCTCGTTAACAAAACATCTAAAATAGATCTATGTCACTAAAATGCGGTATTGTAGGACTACCCAATGTTGGTAAGTCAACCCTTTTCAACTGCCTTTCGAGCGCGAAAGCCCAGGCTGCCAATTTCCCTTTCTGCACCATCGAACCTAATGTGGGTGTGATAACCGTCCCTGATGAACGGCTTACCAAACTGGCTGAGTTAGTACATCCGGGCAGAATTGTTCCTGCCACCTGCGAGATTGTGGACATCGCAGGACTGGTAAAAGGAGCCTCCAAAGGCGAAGGATTGGGGAATAAGTTCCTGGGAAATATCCGCGAGACAGATGCTATCATCCACGTTCTCAGATGTTTCGATGACGACAACGTAGTGAGGGAAGGTGGTGCGGCAGTCGATCCTGTGGCCGATAAAGAAATTATCGATACAGAATTGCAACTTAAGGATCTGGAAACCATAGAGTCCCAGATAGCAAAAGTTCAGAAGACAGCTGCGGCTGGAAGCAAAGATGCCAAGATCCTCTTGAACGTCCTTCTCTCCTACAAAGAGGTTCTCGATAAAGGAGAAAACGCTCGCAACGTGCAATTCGAGTCGAAAGAGGAACAGAAAATGGCTCACGACCTCTTCCTCCTTACAGCAAAACCCGTACTGTACGTCTGCAATGTGGACGAAGCCTCAGCAAAGGATGGAAACGAGTATTCGAAAAAAATCGAGAAGATTGCTGCAGCAGAAGGAGCCGAGGCAATGGTCATCGCCGCCAAGACTGAAGAAGACATAGCTTCCCTCGAAACCTACGAGGACAAGATGCTTTTCCTCGAAGAACTTGGACTGGAAGAAAGCGGCGTGAACCGACTCATAAAGAAAGCCTATTCCCTACTGAATCTGGAGACATTCATTACAGCTGGTGAGATGGAAGTGAAAGCCTGGACCTATCGCAAGGGATGGAAAGCACCCAAGTGTGCAAGCGTTATCCACACAGACTTCGAAAAGGGTTTCATCCGCGCAGAAGTCATCAAATACGACGACTATATCAAATATGGCTCTGAAGCCGCCGTTAGGGAGGCAGGAAAGATGGGAGTCGAAGGGAAGGACTACATAGTACAGGATGGCGATATAATGCACTTTAGATTTAACGTATGATGCAGCAACTTTTCATCAACTGGAACCCTGATGTGATAGCTTTGGACTTAGGATTCATCTCTATCCGCTGGTACTCCCTGTGCTGGTGCATAGGATTAGTGGCTGTATACTTGCTGATGCACCATCTGTATCGACAGCAGAAGATCAGCGAGGAACAGTTTGAACCCATGTTCATTTACTGTTTCCTGGGCATTCTGATAGGCGCCCGACTGGGGCATTGCCTATTTTACGAGCCCAGCTATTTCACGCACCATATCACAGAGATGCTCCTCCCCATTCGAGAGACTACAAATCCTGAGCGATGGACGAAATGGTTGATGTGGTTGCCTACAGGAAACGCAGAAACCCATTGGGCTGCTACAGGATACGAAGGTCTCGCGAGTCACGGCGGAACATTAGGACTGATGATTGCCCTCTTTTTGTATGCCAAGAGTCAGAAACTCAGATTCATACACGTATTGGACAACGTAGGGATTGTGACACCCATCTGTGCTTGCGCCATCCGCTTGGGGAACCTGATGAACAGCGAAATCATCGGCAAGGTTACCACTTTGCCTTGGGGCTTCCGATTCTTCCACAGTTCTGAGGCATTGAGTACTCTGGATTCAGCTGGGCTTCCCCTACCCCGTCATCCTGGCCAGCTTTACGAAGCCATCTGCTATGCTTGCTTCTTCTTTATAGGATGGTATTTCTACAAGAAATATCCCAAGAGAGTGGGCACAGGCTTCTTCTTTGGCCTCTGCCTCTTCCTGATTTTCACCAGCAGAATCCTGATTGAGTACACCAAGGAAAATCAAGTGGATTTCGAGAACGGAATGCTTTTCAATATGGGTCAACTCCTGAGCGTTCCTTTCGTCCTGCTGGGAATTTTCTGCATGTGGAGGGCTAAAAAAGCAACGGCAAACTAAAGAAATCCTGCAAAAGAACAGCAGAAATCATCCGTTTCTCTATCTAGCTGATTTTCAGTCATTTCCTTCCTTTGAAAAAAAGAACACGTTGAGTCTGCGGTTTCAACGTGTTGATTTCCTCGTTTCAACACGTTGTCTTTGGCATTTCAACGTGTTGTCTTTTTCGTTTCGACGTGTGGTTGCCTATCATGCATCTGGCGAAAGACCAAGAAGCTTTGAAAAAAGCCTGGAATCATTTTCCTTTGACCAACCGCTTGATATCATTCAGCTTGTTCAGGGCCTCGATTGGCGTCAGGTTATCGATGTCCAAGTTGAGGAACTCGTCTCGAATCTGACAAAGTACAGGATCGTCCAACTGGAAGAAATTCATCTGCACACCATTGTCTGATTGATTTCCTGCTGCGATGCCTTTTCCCAGATTCTCGTGATCCATGTTCTGCTCCAGTTGCTTGAGTATTACATTGGCCCTCTTTACGATAGAGGCAGGCATGCCAGCCAACTTTGCCACATGAATTCCAAAACTATGCTCACTCCCGCCACGTTCCAGCTTTCGCAGGAAGATCACCTTTCCGTCCACCTCGCGGACACTAACATTATAGTTCTTGATGCGAGAGAATGATTTCTCCATCTCGTTCAGCTCATGATAGTGGGTTGCAAACAAAGTTCGAGCTCTTCCTTTAGTAGACTCGTGGATATACTCCACTATGGCCCAAGCGATGCTAATGCCGTCGTAAGTGCTGGTTCCACGTCCCAGCTCATCGAAAAGCACCAAAGAACGGTCAGAGAGATTGTTGAGGATGTTGGCGGCTTCATTCATTTCCACCATAAACGTACTCTCGCCCATCGAGATGTTGTCGCTTGCTCCCACGCGAGTGAATATCTTGTCGACACATCCTATACGCGCACTTTCAGCTGGCACAAAGCTTCCTATCTGAGCCATCAGGGTAATCAATGCCGTCTGGCGGAGTAGGGCACTCTTTCCAGCCATGTTTGGACCTGTAATGATGATGATTTGCTGCTTCTCTGTGTCCATGTAGACATCGTTGGCAACATACTTTTCGCCAATGGGCATCTGCTTTTCGATGACAGGGTGGCGACCCTGATGGATGTCGATCACATCAGATTCATCCACAACAGGGCGGATGTACTTGTTCTCCTGGGCACTGGTGGAAAAGGAGAGCAGGCAATCCAGACGGCCAATCAGGTTTGCGTCTATCTGGATGGCAGGCGTGTATTCAGCCAAGGCAACCACCAATTCATTGAAAAGGCGGGTCTCGAGAGCCAGAATCTTCTCCTCTGCACCCAGAATCTTCTCCTCGTATTCTTTCAGTTCCTGAGTAATGTAGCGTTCAGCCGATACCAAAGTCTGCTTGCGAATCCATTCTGGAGGAACCAAATCCTTGTACGTGTTGCGAACCTCCAGATAATAGCCAAATACATTATTGTAACCCACTTTCAGGCTTTGGATCCCTGTTGTCTCTATCTCTCGCTGCTGCAATTCCAGCAAGTAGCTTTTCCCGTCATAGGCTATGTGGCGCAACTCGTCGAGCTCAGCATTCACGCCTGAAGCTATCACATTTCCTTTGTTGACAAGTAGGGGAGGATCCGGCTGAATCTCGCGAGCGATGCGATCCCTCATGCTGGCGCATAGATTCAGCTGGTCGCCAATACATCGCAACGTCTCGTCCTCAGCATGCTCGCAAGCTTTCTTGATAGGTTCTATGGCCTGCAGGGCAATCCTCAGCTGAACGATATCACGAGGCGAAACACGCCCCACGCTGACTTTGCTGATGATTCGCTCCAAGTCGCCAATCCGATGGAGTTGCTCTGAAACCAACTCACGAAAATCCAATTCGCGGAAAAAGTAATCGACAACATTCAACCGCTCATTGATTTGACGAATGTCCTTCAGCGGGAAAAGCATCCAGCGGCGCAACATACGTGCTCCCATAGGAGTGATTGTCTTGTCCGTCACGTCCAGTAGCGAGATGCCTCCCTCGTTCATAGGAGCCATCAATTCCAAGCTTCGAACCGTGAACTTATCCAGTCGGACATACCGCTCTTCCTCTATGCGGCGAAGAGCTGTGATGTGGTTGATCTGCAAATGTTGAGTCATCTCCAAGTATTGCAGAATAACTCCTGACGCAACAATGCCGTTGTGGAGATGGTCCACACCAAATCCCTTCAGGTTTTTCACCTCGAAATGTTTCAGCAGTTTCTCTTTGGCAGTAGATTCTGTAAAACACCAATCATCCAACTCGAACGTGGTGAACTTGGTTCCAAAAGAGCTCTCGAACATTCCTCTCTTACCTCGCTCGAAGAGAACCTCCTTGGGGGCGAAACTACCTAAAAGTTTTTCCACATAATCCGTTGTGCCTTCTGTGGTAAGGAACTCTCCTGTACTGATATCCAGAAAGGCCAAACCGCAAGAAGTCTTTCCGAAGTGTATGGCAGCCAAGAAATTATTCTCCTTGTAACTCAGAATAGTGTCCGTCATAGCAACACCAGGAGTCACCAATTCCGTTATGCCACGTTTCACCAACGTCTTCGTCAGTTTAGGGTCTTCCAACTGATCGCAAATGGCTACACGCTTGCCTGCACGCACCAACTTAGGCAAATACGTATCTAAGGCATGATGAGGGAATCCTGCCATCTCTGTGTTAGGCATAGTCTCCTTGCCATTATTGCGTCGAGTCAGGGTGATGCCCAAAATGCTCGAGGCAATCACAGCATCGTCGGCATAGGTCTCATAGAAATCTCCACAACGAAACAAAAGCAAAGCATCAGGATGTTTTGCCTTCAGGTCATAGAATTGTTTCATCATGGGGGTCAAGCCCTCTTTGCCTACCTTCGCCATATCTCAGCATTCTTCATTTGCCCCACAAAGTTACATCTTTTTATTGGATAATGAAAGAGGATGAAGGATTTTTTCGAGCGAGAGACTTCGTCACAGGTTGCTCCATCCTCCTCTTCATCACGAAAGGCTGCAACTTTTGATTTCGAGAAAAGAGGATTGTGCCAGAAAATTATTGACAAATATAGAGAAAAGAAGAACAAGAAAAGGTAACAACAAACGACTTCATTCAAAGAAATTCAGCGGGTCACGTGTTGCCTGGAAACTTTCAACGTGTCGAAACGGGAAAGACAACACGTTGAAACCGCAAACTCAACGTGTTGAAACCACCAACACAACACGTTGTCTTTTTCGAACGATGTAGTAAAGAAAACAGAAACTTCTAATTGATTGATTTAGAACCATTTAGCAAAAGAG
>CAMKMK010000088.1 GCA_946413885.1 uncultured Prevotellaceae bacterium | reverse complement strand
TTTTTCTCTGTTGCTAAGAAATACAATTGGTAAACGCCTACGTTGGCGTAACCGTTGTAGTTCATGTGGAGGTTGTCGTTGAGATAAAACAGGTCTTTTGTCTGAAGGTTCAGGATGGGAAGACTGAATTGGTCGAAGAACTTCAGGCCTTGCAGATCGGCTATCTCACGTTGCAACTGGGTGTAGTAGTAGAAGTTATGGCCGCATTTATTGACTTCCGTGCTGGCAGGATCGTATCCGCCTGTGTTCCACCAGAAAGGCAGGGAGCCGAAGATATAAATGGTGGCTTCAGGATTGATCTCACGCAATTTGCGGATGCAGTAATTAAGTCCGCCACATTGAGTCGTCAGTTTCTCCTTGTCAAAATTGTCTGCCTCTGTATAATCCAAGGGTGTTCCTGGCTCTCGATTGTTGGTGTAGTCGTTGGTACTGGCCCACAGGATATAGATATCGTGTTTCTGAGTACGATTCACTTGGTCGATGATGGAACCCTGAAGGCTGGAGAATCCGTATCCCCCATGTCCGTAATCAGTAACGTTCATGTTGAGGTACTGGCGCCACATCAGTTTGGCTGCCTGGCTCTCCTTGTTGACACTAAGGCTTCCGCCAAAGACAGCTACCGTCTTGCCTCGATTCTCGCTATAACGGCACTTCTCAGCCACTTGGCCCATCAAGGAAGAGTCAACAAGTTCGCATCCAAGTTCCTTGAGACGGTAAATATTGCGGGGTATATGATTCTGAGCAACGGCAAGGGATGCTGACAGGGAAAAGACGCAAGCCAAAAGAAATGATTTCATACGAGGGAGATGTAATTGTTTATAAGGTTTATAGATTGGGAGGGGTATGTTCTTATTTTATCAGCTTCAAACCATCCAGTTGGATTTCTATCAGGCGGCGTTTATAGAGGTCGCCTACAGCTTTCTTGAAGACTTTCTTGCTGACTCCAAAAACGGCGTATATCTCCTCAGCCGGACTCTTGTCCCCTAAAGGAGTTTGGCCCCCATTGCGACGTATATGCTCTAAGAGGACTTCGCTGAAGTCAGATACAGCTCTCTGACCTTGTTGCTGAAGGATAAGGTCAATCTTTCCGTCAGGTCGCACTTGCTGGACGTATGCTTTCAGACGGTCGCCCGTTCGAATATTGCGGAAAATCTGATCGTCATAAAGCAGTCCGCCGTACTGGTTGTCGACAATGGCCTTAAGTCCCAAGTCTGTCTTCTGCCAAATAAGTATGTCCACCTCATCACCTGCATAGTAGGGAGGCATCTCCTTGCTGAGATAGTTGTCAACTTTGGCACTTGCCACGATGCGGTAACTCTCCTCGTCGAGATGAATGTGGACAATGTAGCTCTGCCCTTTCTGCATCTTCATTTTCTGCTCACGGAAAGGCACAAAGAGGTCTTTCATCAGCCCCCAATCCAAGAAAGCTCCGTAATTGTTGACCCAAGCCACCTCCAGATAGGCAAAGTCGCCCACTTGAGCCTTAGGGCGTTTCGTTGTGGCCACCAAACGTTCTTCAGCATCCAAGTACAGGAAAACGTCAAGTTCTTCATTCAAATGAACATCGATATCACTACGAATCTCGCCATTGGGGAGGAGAATCTCGCCAAACTTCTCACCTCCATCGAGATAGAATCCAAAGTCAACCTGTTTCAGGACCTTCAGGCGATTGATGCGGCCCAAACGTAAAAAGTCACTGCTTTTCATCTTGTTGAGAATTAAAGTTGGAGGAAGAAAGGGGAATCGATTCACTTGTTGTCTTATCCTTTTGATCAGATGGATCGAAGGGTTCCGAAGAGGTAAGACCATCTACCATGTGAATGGTGCGGTCAGTCATAGCAGCAAGTGACTCATCGTGGGTAACGATGACGAAGGTCTGCTTAAGACTGTCGCGAAGGTCAAAAAAGAGTCGATGCAGTTCGTCCTTGTTTTGAGAATCCAAGCTGCCACTGGGCTCGTCGGCCAGAACAACAGCAGGATGATTGATAAGAGCACGAGCTACTGCCACCCGCTGTTTCTCGCCACCAGAGAGTTCATTGGGCTTATGGTCAGCACGATCAGTCAGTTTCATGAACTCCAGCAATTCTTTGGCACGATGCTGAGCCTCCTTGCGGCCTACGCCACCAATAAAGGCAGGAATCATGATGTTTTCCAGCGCCGTGAACTCAGGCAGAAGTTGATGGAACTGAAAGACGAAACCAATGCGCTGATTACGAAATTGTGCCAATTTCTTCCTGTTCAGTTTTCTCACATCCTGACCATCGATGATGATCTCTCCTGTATCAGGTTGGTCCAATGTTCCCATAATCTGGAGCAAAGTAGTCTTTCCTGCTCCACTGGGTCCAACTATGCTGACCACCTCTCCCTGGTTAATGTCCAGATCGATACCTCGCAACACTTGCAAGGAACCAAAACTTTTGGTAATATTTCTTAGATGTATCATTGCTTGTTATTTGTCTGAAAGGAATAACTCCCTGAACCAGCTGCCTATGGTATGAGGTTCACGAGTAACAACTGTGCCACTGGGTGCAAAGACAGAAACCGTCTCCAGGGGATCTCCCCACTGGTCAGGATAAAGGATCATAACACTCGTGTGACTGAAATAGCGATAAAGCTGGAGGGGCAAGGAATCGAAAGAGGATTGATATGAAATGAATCCCGGTCGAGCCGTAACGACAATAATCATATCATTCTCATCCATTCGATTAGAAAGAGAAATCAATTGTGTCCAAAGAGACATCTCGTGATATTCCCTACGCAGGAAAGCATGTTTCTGTCGCATATAACCTTTGATGTAAGGCAGAGTGTCAGGATGCGCATGAAACTCCAAATGGCAATCCAGTTGCTCTCCCACACGACAAACGTGCTCAAGCCACTTGTAGAATCCCACCTCGTATTCAGCTTTTTGTGGAACTGCAATTATTACGCGGCGTAAGGTGCCTACAGGAACGATGCATCTCAAAGCCATCACCTCTCGATGAGAACCAGCAATCACATTATCAATCACAGTTCCAAGACTGGACTTTGGCATGCCTGTCTCGCGATCAGTAAGAGAAACAATCACTTCACCACAATCACACTCGCGCATGGTGTGAAGTATTCCACTGGCTATGTTCGTGCTTACCCTGCTCATGGTGGCCATGTGGACATCAGCCGAGGCAGCAATATTCTGAGCCTTCTCCAAGAAAGCTTTTCCTTGTCGATGGTCATCCTCACCACGAACATCATCGTATGCCACAGAGAGTCCCATCAGGCTGTCAGGGATATAGGGATTGCGGATAAGAATGGCAAATTGAGTCATCACTCCCACAGTATCTGCTTGGGAATAGGTGACCAAGCACTTACCATGATAGGAACCTCGATTCTCTTCGAAGGAAGTGTCGCTCAAAGCCAGTTTTCGAGCCCCATGACTGGTGGCAAAAGAACTGATGATGCAGGAGAAAAGAATCAGCATCACCGTACCATTGAGGATGGCGCTATCCATGAGATTAACCTCAGGATCTGTACCAATCATTACAATGGCCAAAGCACCTGCCGCGTGAGCACTTGTAAGACCAAACATCAGATTCATAGCCCCATGTGAATCTCTGTAGAAACGGCTCATGAGCCAGGCAGCGAGCCATTTTGTAAGCATACCTGTGATGACTATTACTGCCACAACCCACAACGTATGGGCATCGCTCACAAGAATGCGAACATCGATAATCATTCCCACTCCAATCATGAAATAAGGAATGAATAGTGCATTGCCTACAAACTCAACCCTGCTCATCAAGGGACTGGTTCGAGGAATAAGCCGATTGAGTATCAAACCTGACAGGAAGGCACCCAAAAGTCCCTCCAAACCAACCAAATCCGCCAAAGCCGCACTAAGGAAGACCAAAGCCAAGATGAAAATGTATTGCATCACGCTATCATCATAGCGACGCAAGAACCATCTTCCTAAGCGTGGAAAGGCAAGGATGACAAACGCACCATATAGGATACACTTTATGCTAAAGAGAATCCATGTAAATATTGTGTTGTCAGGTTTGAGAGAACCCACTACAAGTGCAAGAGAAAGCAGTGCCGCAAAGGTCGCAACCGCTGTGGCGACTACGCTGATTACTACTATCCTGTGTCGCGATATACCATATCGGCCTACAATGGGATAAGAGACCAATGTATGGGAACTGAGAATACATGCCAGCATCAAACTGGTGAGTATCCCATAGCCCAGTATATATTTACCGGCAAGGAATCCTAAGAAGAATGGAATCAAAAAAGTAACGACACCAAAATGAAGTCCTCGAAGACCATAATGCTCCACGCTCCCCATGTCCAATTCCAGTCCTGCCAGAAACATGATGTAGTATATTCCTACCTGTCCGAAGAGTTGAAAAGAGCTGTCACGTTCAAGCAGATTGAATCCATATTGCCCTATCAAGATGCCTGCAAGGATGAGGCCAATAACATGAGGAATATGCAGTTTACGAAGCAGAAGAGGTGCAAACAATATAATAAACAGCACCACAAAGAATATCCATGTGGGGTCGGTTATTAGAGGTGCATCACTATTCAAAAGGACTGCAATAAGATGCATAAAAGGACTTCTTTACTGTTTCTTTGTCGCAAAGATATAGTATTTTGTTGAAAATATGTTCTTAAACATACCTTATTTATAATAATTTGACTAATTTTGCAGTCGAATTCTATAAGAATAAGACAAAACAAGGATAACATAAAAAGATGAGAGTAGCAATTGTAGGTGCCAGTGGTGCGGTAGGACAAGAATTCCTGAAAGTTTTGGATGAAAGGGATTTCCCTTTGGACGATTTGGTTCTGTTTGGTTCAACTCGTAGTGCAGGACGAAAGTACACTTTCCGCGGAAAAGAGTATGAAGTGAAACTGTTGCAACACAACGATGATTTCGAAGGCATCGATATTGCGTTTGCCAGTGCTGGAGCAAGTACCAGCAAGGAATTCGCAGAGACAATCACAAAGTATGGTGCTGTGATGATTGACAACTCAAGTGCTTTCCGTATGGACGAAGATGTTCCCTTGGTAGTTCCTGAATGCAATGCTGAGGATGCCTTGAATCGTCCTCGCAATATCATCGCAAATCCCAATTGCACAACCATCATGATGGTCGTTTGCCTGAAACCCATTGAAAAGCTTTCTCATATCAAAAACATCCACGTTGCCAGCTATCAATCAGCCAGTGGGGCAGGTGCAGCAGCTATGGAAGAACTGAAACAACAGTACAAGGAACTCGCGAACGAAGAGAAACCTACTGTAAACAAGTTTGCTTACCAATTGGCCTACAACGTGATTCCACAGATCGATGTTTTCCAAGAAAATGGTTACACGAAAGAGGAAATGAAGATGTTCAATGAGACCAAGAAGATTATGCATACGGATGCTCGTTGTTCAGCCATGTGTGTCCGCATCTCTTCCTTGCGTTCTCACTCTGAGGCTGTATGGGTTGAGACAGAGAATCCCATCTCTGTGGAAACTGCTCAAGAAGCTTTCCGTAAAGCTGAGGGAGTAACCTTGATTGATGCTCCCAAGAAAGTTGGCACAAAGGCAAATCCTGATGTGGCTAAGGAAGACATGCAAAGTCTTCCCTATCCCATGCCTCTCTATTCTGCAGGCAAGGATGATGTTTACGTAGGGCGTGTGCGCAAGGATCTAACCAACGAGAATGGCCTTACATTCTGGTTGACTGGCGATCAAATAAAGAAGGGGGCAGCTCTGAATGCTGTACAGATTGCCGAATGGTTGATCAAGAATGACGATCGGCTGAAGAAATAAATTCCTTAACGAAGAGGATTCTATTGCCAATTTGACGTTTTCGATCCGCTAACATAAACTCCTACGAGATTAAGGCGGAAGACGAGAGTGCTGTAAGGAGGAATGGCATCAGAGTCTTTCTCTCCGTAAGCAAGATTCTCTGGAATATATACAAGCCAATCATCTCCCTTCACCATATACTGAAGAGCTGTCCCAAAACCTTCCACCGTTCCGTTGACAGCCATCGTTTGGGGGGCAGCAGTTGTGGGATTGAAAGTTCCAAAGTATGTTTGGCTGAATACTGCTTGATAGGAATCCAAGCCACCTTCGTCATTCAGGTATTCAGTCTTGAGTGTCCACCCACGGAAATTCAAACGGATACTATCCGTGTAAGCAGGACTTATAGAACCTGTTCCACGTTTCAGGATATGGACACATATACTATCTGTAACAGGACCCACATAGTCAGCACTACGAAGCAAGCTTTTGTACATACGCCAGTCGCAATGGTATTCCCAGTCGTCACCATAGGCAGCCTTCGACTGGGCGATAGCTGTACGGGCAGAATCAGCAATCTCTTGAAACCATTTCGCATTACGAGCCTGCCAATCATAATAAGGATTCCACACGTCTTCTTTCTCAGAGCAGGATGCCAAAGCCATCATTCCTAAACCAAGGATGAGACCTAATGGCAGGTAGTTTCTTATTTTATTGTAAAATCTCATTCTGACTTGCAGATTTTGTGCTTCAAAAAATGTGACAGAAGAATTGGAAACTATGCCAATTTTTTCAACAACGAAGTGATGGTCACCTTTTCGTCTACGATATGTTGAAGATCGCTGATAGCGACACGAGTCTGTTCCATTGTGTCACGATCACGTAGAGTGACGGTATTGTCCTCGAGAGTTTGCTGGTCAAAAGTAATACAATAAGGACAGCCGATAGCATCCATACGACGATAACGCTTGCCTATCTGATCCTTCTCTTCATACTTGCAATTGAAGTAGAAACGCAGGTCATTGAAGATTTCCTGAGCTTTCTCAGGAAGCCCATCCTTCTTCGTCAATGGGAAAATGGCCAATTTAATAGGAGCCAAAGCTGCAGGCAAGTGTAGCACGGTACGAGTCTGTCCATCAGGCAGCAGCTGCTCTTCATAAGCATGGCACAGAACGCTCAGGAACATACGATCTACACCAATACTTGTCTCAATAACATAAGGAGTATAGCTTTCGTTGGTCTCAGGATCAAAATACTCAATCTTCTTGCCACTGTATTTGGCATGTTGCGAGAGGTCAAAGTTGGTACGAGAATGGATACCTTCCACTTCCTTGAAACCAAATGGCATGTGAAACTCGATATCTGTAGCAGCATTGGCATAATGAGCCAACTTGTCGTGATCGTGGAAACGATAGTTCTCAGCGCCAAATCCCAGATTCTGATGCCATTTCATACGAGTCTGCTTCCATGTTTCAAACCATTGCAGTTCTGTGCCAGGCTTAACAAAGAATTGCATCTCCATCTGCTCAAATTCACGCATACGGAAGATGAACTGACGGGCAACAATCTCATTGCGGAAAGCTTTTCCTATCTGGGCAATGCCGAAAGGCAATTTCATGCGCCCCGTTTTCTGCACATTCAGATAGTTAACGAAAATACCCTGAGCTGTCTCTGGACGCAGATAGATGGTGCTGGAGCCTTCTGCAGCGGCGCCAATCTCAGTCTTGAACATCAGATTGAATTGGCGTACGTCAGTCCAATTGCGAGTGCCACTGATGGGACATACAATCTCTTCATCGAGGATAATCTGTTTCATGCCCTCCAGATCAATGCCACCAGGAGCATTCATTACCTCTTGATAACGATGGTGCAGACCGTCTCGCTTCTCCTGTAGTTCTTGAACTTTAGGACTTGTCGAACGGTACTGAGCTTCGTCGAAGTTCTCCTTAAAGCGCTTGCGGGCCTTTTCTACCTCTTTCTCTATCTTTTCGTCATATTTGGCAAGCTGGTCTTCAATCAGCACATCGGCACGATAACGTTTCTTGCTGTCGCGATTATCGATGAGAGGATCGTTGAATGCATCTACGTGACCACTGGCCTTCCAGGTAGTAGGATGCATGAAGATGGCAGCATCCAGACCTACGATGTTCTCGTGCATCTGAACCATGCTTTCCCACCAATACTTCTTGATGTTGTTTTTCATCTCCACGCCATTCTGACCATAATCATAAACAGCGCCTAATCCATCGTAAATATCACTGCTTGGGAAAACGAAACCATACTCCTTGCAATGTGAAACTATCTTCTTGAAAACGTCTTCTTGTTGTGCCATATTGGTTATATTTTGTTGATTTCTGTGCAAAAGTACATATTTTCTGCGGATTATTTACTATATTTGCACATAAATAATACAAAAAGAGGGCTTGAAGCCTTTCTTATCATGACGAACAACATGACAAACATAGAGGGTATAACCCATCATTTGAATCAGATGTACCAGAACTGGTTTCTGGATTATGCATCCTATGTGATTCTTGAACGAGCCGTCCCCCACATAGTAGACGGATTGAAGCCAGTGCAACGCCGCATCCTGCATAGTATGAAACGAATGGATGATGGAAGATATAATAAGGTAGCCAATATTGTGGGTCATACCATGCAATTCCATCCTCACGGGGACGCTAGTATCAAGGATGCTTTGGTGCAGTTGGGACAAAAGGATTTGTTGATTGATTGTCAAGGAAATTGGGGAAACATCCTGACGGGTGACGATGCTGCTGCGGGTCGATACATCGAGGCTCGATTGAGCAAATTCGCCTTGGATGTAGTCTTCAATCCCAAGACCACAGAATGGAAGCTTTCTTACGATGGACGTAATAAGGAACCTATTGCGCTGCCTGTCAAGTTCCCTCTTCTTTTGACTCAAGGGGCTGAGGGTATTGCAGTAGGTTTGTCTTGCAAGATTTTACCTCATAATTTGAATGAGATATGTGATGCTGCCATCCAATATCTGCATGGCGAAGAATTCCATCTTTATCCAGATTTCCCCACAGGCGGCAGCATCGATGTAAGCAGATACAATGATGGCCAGCGTGGAGGTGTGGTTCGCATTCGTGCCAAGATAGAAAAACGGGATCACAAGACTCTTGCTAT
>CAMKMK010000087.1 GCA_946413885.1 uncultured Prevotellaceae bacterium | reverse complement strand
CTCAAGAGTCTCCTCCTCTCCTCCAACGGTCAAAACATCTATCCTGAAGAGATAGAGTGTGTCTTGAACAGCATGGAATACGTGATAGAGTCCCTTGTAGTCATGCGGAATGACAAGTTGGTTGCTCTGCTTGCCTTAGACAACGAGTTGATAGCCAAGAAAGAACTGGACGAAGTGAGCGTGACAAATAAAATAAGGAAAGAAGTTAACCAGAAGCTGGACAACTACAGTCAGATATCAGAAATCGTAGTCATGAAAGAACCGTTTGAAAAGACACCAAAGATGTCCATCAAACGATTCCTTTACAGTTAGGAGTTGTCTCCTCAGTTGCCTCAACTGCTAAATTCTTACAGCCGTACCGCTGCAGCTGACCATAAGCATGCTATTGGTGTCGCCTAAAGCCTCATAGTCTAAATCGACTCCTATGATAGCGTTAGCCCCCATTTGTGCTGCTCGACCCATCATTTCCTGCATGGCTGAATCTTTGGCTTCAACGAGTGTCTTCTCGTAACTGGAAGCACGACCTCCAAAGAAATCATGAATGGATGCGGCCAAATCTTTCAGGAAATTGGCACCAATAATCACTTCGCCTGACACGATTCCATAGTATTGCTGGATAGTGTGGCCCTCAATCGTGGGAGTTGTTGTAAGTAACATAGCTGTTCGTTTTTTGAATAGTTGCTAATCTTTTCTTTTGCAAAGATACATACTTTCTTTATTTCAGACAAGTTTGGCCTTTCTTTTTTAACTCTATGCTGAAAGAAAAATTTGCTCCTCTCAACGTGTCAAGTTTCTGCATTTGACAGGTTCAACAACCCCAACAAATGCTTGATTTCTGACAAAATTGCCTGTTTTTCTGTATAATATTGAAGACTTGCTTGCACATCTCACAAATTTTCTCCATATTTGCATAATGATTCAAAAACAAGCATAATAAATTCTTCGAAAGAAACAAACATGAAAAAAACTCTTCTTTTGGTCATTCTGGCCATCATCTCCCTAAGTTCATTCGCGAAAGACAGAGCTGAGAAACTGCGCGACAATCTCTACAACAACCCCAAATACGTTACTGTTGTGGCCCATCGTGGCGACTGGAGAAACCACCCTGAAAACTCTCTTCCTGCGTTCCAAAGCTGTATAGAGATGGGAGTTGACATGATAGAGATTGACCTGCAACGCACCAAGGATGGTAAACTCATTCTTATGCACGACCGTACCGTAGATAGATGTACCAACGGGAAAGGCAAGATAGCTGACATGACCTTTGATGAGATACAGCAATTGCATCTTCGTCCCCAGCATAGTGCATCTATTACCCGCAACCACATCCCTACTCTCGAGGAGGTACTCAACCTGTGCAAAGGCAAAATCCTTATTAATATAGATAAGGGATATGATTATTTCCAGCAAGTGTACGAACTGATGGAGAAAACGGGAACAACCAATCAAGTGATTATCAAATCAGGAAACTCGCTCGAGAAGATTCAGAAAGAGAATGGAGCAGTACTCAACAAAGTGATCTATATGCCCATTGTGAACCTCAACTCAGAAGATGCAGAGAAGCATATCGAAGATTTCATCACCATCCATCCAGTAGCAATTGAATGTTGCATTGGCAAGTACGACCAGAATGTGGAACGCTTGCTTCAAAAGATACGTGATGCAGGCATCAAGGTATGGATCAACAGCATCTGGGCCAGTCTATGTGATAGTCACGACGATGATCGTGCTGTGGAGTTGGGAGAGCCTGATGAGAGTTGGGGTTGGATACTGGACGAAGGTGCCACCCTTATCCAAAGCGACCGTCCTCGTGAACTCTTACAATATCTGAAGAAACATAAGAGACACAAGCTGAAGTAAGGAAAACCGACCTATGTCAACGCGTTCATCCGTTCCATCCATCCTCTTCCCAACAACCCTTCAAAACATTTTGGCACACAATTTGTAAGAGTAGAATGTGAATCGACTTTTAAGGTATATATGACAGCAAGATTTTCACCAGATATGACCTACGTGTTGAGTTTCTCACGTGAAGAAGCTCAGCGACTCCATAACGACTCGGTTACCCCCGTCCACTTGATGCTTGGAATATTGAGGCACAACTCAAACCATGCCCGCGATTTCCTAAAGAGATTGCAGCCAGATTTGACTCACCTGAAGAGTGAACTCGAGAACATTGCCCACACGCATCAGGTTCTTGTCGCTCCCACAGATAGCGAGATGAACTTCAATGACCAGGCAACACGCATCATGCGACTGAGTGTGCTGGAGGCTCGCCAGATGAAATCCGATGTGATTGATACGGAACACATCCTGCTGGCAATCATGCGAATGAACGACAATGAGGCAAGCAACCTCTTGGAGCAAATGAACATCAGTTACGAGGATGTAGCTCGAATGGCACGTCCCCAGATTGACACAAACGCTGGTTATGGCTTCCGCGAGGATGAGGAAGACGATGATGAGGAAGACGACAACATGATCTCCTCAACTTCAAGTGGCGAGAGTGTTTCCCATACCTCGACTCAAACCCAAACGAAGAAATCATCAGGCAACACACCTGTACTCGACAATTTTGGAACTGATTTGACTCGTGCTGCTGCAGAGGAACTGTTGGATCCTGTGGTAGGACGTGTGAAAGAGATAGAACGTGTGGCTCAGATATTGAGTCGACGCAAGAAGAACAATCCCATCCTAATTGGACATCCAGGTGTAGGAAAGAGTGCCATCGTGGAAGGATTGGCAACCCGTATTGTCAAGCATCAGATCAGCCGCTATCTGTGGGGAAAGAGAGTCATCGTTCTCGACATGGCAAGCGTAGTGGCAGGAACCAAATACCGTGGTCAGTTCGAGGAGCGAATCCGCAGCATCATACTGGAACTGGAGAAGAACCCTGACGTGATCATCTTCATCGATGAAATCCATACCATCGTGGGAGCTGGTAGTGCTCCTGGTAGTATGGATGCGGCAAACATGCTCAAACCAGCCCTTGCGCGTGGAGAAATACAATGTATAGGAGCCACCACCATTGATGAGTACCGCAAAAGCATCGAGAAGGATGGTGCCTTGGAACGCCGTTTCCAGAAGGTGCTCGTTGATCCCACCACACCTGAGCAGACATTGCAGATCCTGCAGAATCTCAAAGGACGATACGAGGAACATCATCATGTAAACTACACTCCTGAAGCATTACAGGCATGTGTTGACCTCACAGAACGCTACGTTACTGATCGAAGTTTCCCTGATAAAGCTATCGACGTGATGGATGAAGCAGGAAGCCGCATCCATATCCAAGATACTCCTATCCCTGAAGAGATACAGAATCTGGAGCATCGTGTGGAGGAATTGCAGGCGATGAAGAATGAATCTGTCAAGAAACAGAATTTCGAACTTGCAGCCGATTAC
This sequence comes from uncultured Prevotellaceae bacterium, assembly GCA_946413885.1. Classification (GTDB taxonomy): domain Bacteria; phylum Bacteroidota; class Bacteroidia; order Bacteroidales; family Bacteroidaceae; genus Physcousia. The sequence goes on along the minus strand of CAMKMK010000087.1, from coordinate 5,666 downwards.
CGCGACCAGTTGAAACAGGTTGAGGAATCTCTCGAGAAAGCCAAGAGGGAATGGGAAAGCAATTTGAGTGACGAACGTGCTACTGTCGATGAGTCCCTCATTGCTGATGTAGTCAGCGCTATGACAGGCATCCCTGTTCAGCGAATGGGCAACGAAGAGAATGCTCGACTTCGAAACCTGAAACAAGCTCTCCAGCGAAGTGTGATTGGACAAGACGAAGCGATAAGCACCCTGACTCGAGCCATTCAGCGTGGACGTGTGGGACTGAAAGATCCCAACAAACCCATTGGAGTCTTCATGTTTGTAGGGCCTACTGGTGTAGGAAAGACATATTTGACGAAATGTCTGGCTGAGGAACTTTTCGGCAGTTCAGACAACATCATACGCATTGACATGAGTGAGTATATGGAGAAGCATACAGTCAGCCGCATGGTAGGTGCTCCTCCAGGATACGTAGGTTATGAGGAAGGTGGCCAACTGACTGAGAAAGTACGTCGCAAGCCATACTCCATCGTACTCCTTGATGAGATAGAGAAGGCTCATCCTGATGTATTCAACATCCTCCTGCAAGTAATGGACGAAGGTCGTTTGACGGATGGAAATGGTACAACGGTTGATTTTAAGAACACCATCATCGTGATGACCAGCAACTGCGGAACGCGTCAGATCAAGGAATTTGGTCATGGCGTAGGCTTCAGTTCAGGCGAAGATATCTCTCACAACAGAAAACTCTCCCACGATCTGGTCAAGAAGCAATTGCAGAAACAATTCGCTCCTGAGTTCCTAAACCGCTTAGACAACATCATTTATTTTGACCAACTGGATCAGGATGCCATCAATCAGATTGTTGACATCGAAATGAGACCTCTTACCCATCGTCTTCAAGACCTTGGATACACTCTTGAGATTGCTCCTGAGGTTAAGGATTTCTTGGGCAAAAAAGGATACGATGTCCAGTTTGGGGCACGTCCTCTTCGTCGAGCCATTCAAAACTACCTCGAAGATCCTCTTTGTGAACTTATCATGCAAGGCATCGTGGATCAGCAAACTATCTATGCCTCAATGGCTGAGAATGGAGATTCGATTGAATTAAAGCCTAAAGAGGAACTCTCTAATGCTTTATGAATAAGAAGGATATAAAATAAAGATATTATGAAATCTGGAAACATTGGGGTTACTACAGAGAACATTTTCCCCGTCATAAAAAAGTTCCTGTACAGCGATCATGAGATCTTTTTACGCGAAATCGTCAGCAATGCGGTAGATGCTACCCAAAAGATGAAAACTCTTGCCGGCAAGGGTGACTTTCAGGGCGAATTAGGCGAGCTGAAGGTGTCTGTTGCTGTTGACAAAGATGCCAAGACCATCACCGTCAGCGATCGAGGGATTGGCATGACTGCTGATGAAATCGAAAAATACATTAATCAGATAGCTTTCTCAGGCGCAAACGACTTCCTCGACAAATACAAGGATGACGCCAATGCTATCATCGGCCACTTTGGACTTGGTTTCTACAGCTCGTTTATGGTCAGCAAGCAAGTAGATATCATTACCCGCAGCTATCAAGAAGGTGCTCAAGCCGTTAAGTGGTCCTGTGATGGAAGTCCCGCCTTTACCATCGAGGAAGCAGATAAGAGTGATCGAGGAACGGATATCGTCATGCATATTGATGATGACAGCCAGGAATTTCTTGAGAAGAACAAGATTGAGGAATTGCTTCGCAAGTACTGCCACTTCTTGCCTATCCCTGTAGTTTTTGGTAAAAAGACAGAATGGAAGGACGGTAAGCAGGTGGATACTGAAGAGGATTTGGTCATCAACGATGTGGAACCTCTTTGGACTAAAAAACCTACAGACCTAAAGGACGAGGACTATCAGAAGTTTTATCGTGAGCTCTTCCCCATGGCCGACGAGCCTCTCTTCTGGATTCATCTCAACGTGGACTATCCCTTCAATCTGACTGGTATCCTCTATTTCCCAAAGATCAAGAACAATCTCGACCTGCAGCGCAACAAGATCCAACTCTATTGCAACCAAGTCTTCGTTACTGATCACGTAGAGGGAATCGTGCCAGAGTTCCTTACCCTGCTTCATGGAGTCATCGACAGCCCTGATATTCCTCTGAATGTCAGCCGTAGTTATCTCCAAAGTGATGCCAACGTGAAGAAAATCAGCAGCTATATCACCAAGAAAGTAAGCGATCGATTGGCAAGCATTTTCAAGAACGATCGTCCTGATTTTGAGAAGAAGTGGGACGATATCAAGATTTTCATCCACTATGGTATGCTTAGCGAGGAGGATTATTACGACAAGGCCAAGCAGTACTTCCTCTTTAAGGATACGGAAGGCAAATACTACACCATGGAGGAATACAACACGTTGATCAAGGACAATCAAAAGAACAAGGATGATCAGCTCGTGTATCTCTATGCCCAAGATACTGAGTCGCAATATACCTACATTCAGGCAGCGAAGGATAAAGGTTACAATGTGCTCCTGATGGACGGGCAATTGGATACGCCCCTCGTAAGCATGCTGGAACGCAAACTGGAGAAATCCACCTTCACCCGTGTTGACGGTGATGTCATCGATCGACTGATTGAGAAGAAGGACCAGAAACACGATGAGCTTGAGCCTGAGCGTGGAGAAAAGCTCTCGAGCATCTTCAGCAGTCTTGTACCTCGCACCAACAAGATGGATTTCCACGTGGAGGTTAAGGCCCTTGGAGAGGATCAGTTGCCTGTTGTCATCACCCAGAGTGAGTACATGCGACGTATGAAGGAGATGGCTCAGTTGCAAGCAGGTATGAGCTTCTATGGTGACATGCCAGACATGTACAACCTGATCCTCAACTCAGATGCACCTCTCATTCAGGAGGTTCTCGCAGACAGCGAAGCGCAGACAGCTGAGGCCCTGAAACCCATTGAAAACGAGATCAGGGGACTCAATGCACGTCAGGCCGTACTGCGTCAGGAGCAGGACAAGAAGAAGCCTGAGGAGATCACCCAGGAAGAAAAGGATGACCTGAAGAAGTGCGGCGAGGACATTCAAGCCGAGAAAAAGAAAAAGACTGATATCCTGGCAGAATACGCCAAGGGGAATGACAAGGTTCACCAGCTCATCGATCTTGCCCTTCTGCAGAACGGCATGCTCAAGGGCGAGGCGCTTACCAACTTCATCAAGCGAAGTGTCAGCCTAATCAAGTAATCAAGTAAATCAACAGAATTGCAGAGTGTCTCGTCCAGGCACCCTGCTTTTCGTTTTAAACAACAAGGTATATGAACTACGGATTCGTTAAGATTGCATCTGCCATCCCCAGCGTGCAGGTTGCCAACTGTCAGTACAACATCGAACAGATCGAGTCGCTCATCATTCAGGCAGAAGGAAAGGGGGTGGAAATCATCTGCTTCCCTGAACTAAGCATTACTGCCTATTCCTGTCAAGACCTGTTCCAGCAACAGCTATTGCTCGACGAGGCAGAGATGGCACTCATCCAACTGATGAACTTCACACGCTCGCTTGACATCATCAGCATCGTGGGGATACCCGTCGCCTATAAGGGTTCACTCATGAACTGCGCAGCCGTGGTTCAGCATGGACATATCCTGGGACTCGTTCCTAAGTCCTACCTTCCCAATTACAAGGAATTCTACGAGAAGCGATGGTTCACGAGCGGACTAGATATTACAGAGGGAAGTACACTTATCTGCGGCCAGCAGGTTCCCATCAACCGCAACCTCCTTTTCCGCACTCCTACCTGCACGTTTGGCATCGAGCTTTGCGAGGACCTTTGGGCTCCCATTCCTCCCTCCTCGAACCTTACGCTTCAGGGTGCAGAGATCATCTTCAACCTGAGTGCCGACAATGACATGGTGGGCAAGTACGACTATCTGCGCAACCTCGTGGCCCAGCAAAGCGCACGTTGCATCGCAGGATACGTCTATTGTGCATGTGGGTTTGGCGAGAGCACGCAGGATGTTGTCTTCTCAGGAAAGACCCTCGTTTACGAGAATGGCATCAAGGTGGCAGAGGCAAAGCGACACAGCCTGACACCTCAACTCATCATTACTGAAATCGACGTGGAGCGCCTTCGTACTGAGCGTCGCACCAACACAACCTTTGCCACGAATGCCGCCAACTGCCAGACGGAAGGCTTACACCTCGTGGAGACAGAGATGGTGTCCATCAAAGAACTGGACCTGACACGTTCCTTCAACCCTCATCCCTTCGTGCCTATGGGCAAGCATCTGGACGAGCGATGCGAAGAGATCTTCAACATCCAGACGGAGGGACTCGCCAAGCGCATCCAGCATACACATTCAGAGACCGTCGTGGTAGGTATCAGCGGAGGACTCGACAGCACTCTTGCCCTGCTTGTATGTGTCAAGACGTTCGACCTGCTGGGTCTCAACCGCAAAGGCATCGTAGGCATCACCATGCCTGGATTCGGCACAACGGACCGCACCTACACCAACGCTGTCAACCTGATGAAGTTGCTGGACATCACGATTCGTGAGATCAGCATCAAAGAGGCAGTTTTGCAGCATTTCAACGATATAGGACATGACGTGAATGTTCACGATGTGACGTACGAGAACAGTCAGGCACGCGAACGCACGCAGATATTGATGGATGCCGCTAACCAGATGAACGGAATGGTGATAGGAACGGGTGACCTGAGTGAGCTTGCACTCGGATGGGCCACGTATAACGGCGATCACATGAGCATGTATGGCGTGAACGCTTCTGTCCCCAAGACCCTCGTGCGACACCTTGTAAGTTGGGTAGCTGCCAGCATTGAGGACGAGACCACACGCACCGTGCTTTTGGACATAGTCAACACTCCCATCAGCCCTGAACTAATTCCAGCTGACGAGCAAGGCAACATCACCCAGAAGAGCGAGGACATCATAGGCCCTTATGAGCTTCACGACTTCTTCCTCTACTACATGATGCGTTGGGGGTTCCGTCCCAGCAAGATCTATCTTTTGGCTCAACGTGCCTTTGGAAACACTTATACCAACGAGACGATACGGAAGTGGCTCACCACCTTCTGCCGCCGTTTCTTCTCTCAGCAGTTCAAGCGCAGTTGCTTGCCAGATGGTCCCAAGGTAGGAAGCTGTTCGCTCAGCCCTCGTGGAGATTGGCGCATGCCAAGCGATGCAAGTAGCGCGGCCTGGCTTAAGGAGTGCGAAAGCCTGAAATAATCAACATAAACCACTACTGTTCGAATAAATTTGGCCATAGCGAATGTTGACCGTCATTCTCGGTTTTTATTAGGGAACTACGTCAGTTCGGGATAAGGATTAAAAGAGCATAAGTTGTTTTGTGTCCTCAATATAGTATCCCTGCAAAGCCTGGGGTTTGTTGTCAAAGAAGCAATAGGCAGCCAGTGTGGGGACCATGTTCATGATGAAGTTGTTGATAGACCTGTGCCTTGAGTGCACCAGCAGTGCCGTGTTCTTGAGCATGTCGTTAATGGTCTCGATGATGCACCTTTTCCGCAGCATGATTCTGTCCCACATGGGCATAAGCTTGTTCTTCATGTTGCTTCTGATGCCTGTAACCAGGTGTATGCCGTCCTCGAAGAGCATGTCGAAGAGCTTGGGCAAGATGTATCCCCTGTCAGCGAAGAGCTTTCCGTAGAGCCTCTTTGCCAGGACTGC
>CAMKMK010000086.1 GCA_946413885.1 uncultured Prevotellaceae bacterium | reverse complement strand
CGCGGAGAGCATTCTCTACGTTAGCCTTGCAATGCATGCATTTCATGCCGCTTACAGAAAAAGTTCTCTTCTCCATTCTTTCTCTTTTTAAATAAGGATGGGATGACAGGAAGTGCCAGACGTTTTCAGGCGATCAGAAAGTCCAACCGATACGGAAGAGATGATCCTTGTGGTTGCCGTGATGGTGCATCAAGCCGAGACCGTAACCAAAGTAGAGGTGCTCCTTGAACTGCAACCCCACTGTGAAATCCATAGCAAATGCACTATCGTAGGGATCGAATGTACCGCCATAACCAAGGTCAATGGCTGTGAATGCCTTCAAGTCAGGACCGAAAGAGGGGCTAAAACCGCGCAAACCAGTAGTAAAGCTAATCTCGCTGAAATTGTTATACTCATTGTAGTCAAAGGCGTACTTCACGTGCAGCACATCCCAAGCCAAATACTCATTGAAATTGTATTGTGTGCGAACACCCAACTCCAATTCTGATCCTACACCCACCTCAGCTGCCCATTTGATATCTTTCAGGCTCTGAGCCTTCAGTGATGAAGCACCCAGCAACACCACTGCAATCATTAACAAAAACTTCTTCATTGTTGTTTGTACTTTTTTTATCGGTACAAAATTACTCAAAATCTACAGATTTACCAAACAAATCAGTAAAAAAAATAAGTTTTTCAGGTTGTCGGCTACAACGCTTTGGGGGGAGGTGTAAACAAGAACTCAAACGCAAATGATGGGGGACGAGAGAGCGGCAAAAAGACAACGTGTTGAAAGGCGAGGAAGAACGTGTTGTGTTCGAGGTTTCAACGTGTTGTGTCTGCGGTTTCAACACGTTGTCTTTTTTTCCTCCCATAGTGGCAAGAGAAAAGGCCAGCGGAACCGTCAGCCCCAAACGAAAAATCGATGCAGGAAAGTTGCATGTTGCATAGTTGCATTTCGATTTTTCATTTTCTGTTGCATGAAGAGTGGGCTGAATTTTTATATTATATATTATTATATAATTATAATTATATAATAATATATAATATAAAGGTAAATATCCTTCATCCTTGCCACTTTTTCAATTTTGCAAATGCAACTATGCAACTTTGCAACGCTCTTAAAGTTAACATACTGAAAATCAATTACCTGCCTGTAAATTCCCTTAGTTCCTCGAAATGCAACGCTGAATGCAACACTCCTCACACAATGGCAAAACAATCATTCAAACAAGCAATCCTGTGCGCATCACATCATCGTAAAGAGGTGACCAACGGTCTTCAGCCATAAGGACGGGCTCAATGAGAAAACTTACCTGCCGCGTATCACGCCAAAGATTTTTTGAGATTTCCATTTTTCGATTGCCATAGGAGGGTACAATGACAGCCACGTCAATGTCACTGTCGGAGTTGGCATAGCCTTTGGAATAAGAGCCGAACATCATGACCTTCGGTTCTTGTTCAAACCGAGGAGCAATCACTTGCTTATAACGTCGGACGAGGTCAAGGGCTTCGTTGAAGCTGAGAGGCAATCTTTTATCCATTGTGTGAGTCCTTTAGTTTCATCTATCAACTGCCGGCAAGTCCGTTTTGTGAGCATGCGCGACAGGGCATCTTTGTCTTCAGGGTAGCGAGCCTCAATGTTGTAATTGGTGATGGTATCCAGAAAATCTTTCTGTTCCTCACTCATTTTATCATAGAGACCACAACCTTCAGCCAAACGCATGTGATGGTGCGTATAGGGTGGATCATTGGATTGTGTTCCACACCAATATGCCTTCAGGGTCTTTTCAATGGCCTGATGACACATGAATGCAACATAGAGCCACCGACCCCCTTTATACAATGTTTCTGATGTATCGAGGTCATAGTCGGCAAGATCAATCCAATATGTTACTTTGTCTACAGTCATTGTCGATGACAAGATTCTTCAGGTTGTAAAAAACCAATGATTCTTTTGCAAAGATAAACATTTTTTCTAAAACAAAGAAACTCATTGTCTTTTTTTCTCGTTTGCTCTAAAAATAGTTGAGAATTGAGAACTGAAAGGACATAAAAAGAGACAAAAAGGTGAAAGGAGAATAGGAAAGTTCTCCCTGCACCCCTATAAAAAGGGCATAAAAAAAGCTCCCCTTCGGTGAGGAAAGGGAGCCAGGGAGTTATATATAGAACCAGTAAGTCAAGCAAATGACTTAATGGCAGAGGGCACCAATGAGAGTGCCGAGAGCAACTGCGCCTGCCACACCAGCTACAACACGGCCATCAACGGGAACGTAGTGGGCACGGAAGTAGTGAGGACGATGAGCAAAATAGAATTCTGGCTCGAAGTAGGTGTCATACCAGTACCACCTGCTGCCGCGGAGATAGCCCCAGCGTCCGTCGTGGAAGCGAACACGGCCTTCCCACCCAGGCAGGTAACCGCGATGGTCGAGACGAGGACCTCCAGCGAAGGCTACATGACCAACGGGATGGTGAACTGGAACGGGAGCTATGTCGTGGTGTACACCGTGATGCATGCCAACTGGAGCATAGTGGTGAGATGGGGCATTCCCGTGAATCCGCATCTCCTGGCGTGCACGGCTGCCAGCATGACTTCTGACACGTCCCTGAGCATTTACGTTAACACTTGCCATTATCATGGCGATCATGATCACTGCGGAGAGAAAAATATTGCGCTTCATAGTTGTAAGTATTAAATGGTTTGACATCTGGTGAACTGTTTTCTGCTGCAAAGGTAAGGCGTTTGCGAGGGGATTCCTTCGTATTTCACCTAAAGTGTGATGGGATTTTTTCTCTTTTTGAGAGGGATTTCCCTCTTTTGCCTATTGCATATATGGAGAAAATTTTGTATCTTTGCAACAAAATTAAGAACGCGCATGAAAGGAATATGGAAAAGGATGATTCTGATGATTCTGACGGTGGGCATCTTTGCTGCCAACGGTCGGGCAGAGGACGTGCGGTTGGTATATCCTGAACCCCAGCAGGTAAAGATCGAGGACCCATTCTGGACTCCCCTGATGGAACGGACGAACCACGTGACCATTCCTGACGTGATGGATAAGTTCGAGGGACGAGGCATCGAGAAAAGCGACACGGATCAGGGCAACGACTGGTCGCCAGACAAGAGCCGTGGGGCACAGGATGAGGGAGGCTCGCACAACACACTGCACAACTTTGAGCTGGTGGCCGAAGGACACGTGGCAGACGGCGGGCACTTCGGATTCCCTTGGTTCGACGGCCTTATCTACGAGACCATCATGGGTGTGTCGGATTTCCTGCTGCAATACCCTGACGCACAGGTGGAGAAACGACTGGACGGCTACATCGACCGCATCGCAGCAGCACAGGCAGCAGACCCAAACGGATACATCAACACCTACACAACCCTGACGGAGAACGATCACCGCTGGGGCGAGAACGGAGGCAATCTGCGCTGGCAGCACGACGTCTACAACAGCGGCTGTCTGGTGGAGGCTGGCGTACACTACTACAAGGCAACGGGCAAAACGAAACTGCTGGAAGTGGCAACACGACTTGCCAATTACATGTATGAATACATGGTAGAGCAGAAGCACAACGTGGTGCCAGGCCATGCCCTTCCTGAATACGCCCTGCTGGAACTCTACAGACTCTATGAAGAGGAGCCCAAGCTGGCAGGAAGGCTCTCTGTTCCCGTCCACGCAGAACATTACCGCGAACTGGCAGAATACTGGATAGAGATGCGGGGGCATACGGAAGGACGCAGAGCCTTGGAAGCCTATGCGCAGGATGCAGAATCTGTCTTCGAAGCCAAGACCATCGAGGGGCATGCCGTGAGGGCTACACTCTTAGCCACAGGTGTGGCAAGTGCCGCCTTGACCAACGGAGAGACCCGCTACAAGGAGGCTGCCCTTCGTTTGTGGGAGAATATGGTGGGACGAAGGATGTTCATCACGGGTGGTGTTGGAGCTATCCATGAGGACGAAAAGTTCGGCCCTGACTACTACCTGCCTACCGATGCCTATCTGGAAACCTGTGCCGCTATTGGAGCAGGGATGTTCTCGTGGCAGATGAGTAAACTGACAGGGGACGGGCGATACATGGACGTGTTGGAACGAATCCTCTACAACAGCATCCCTACAGCTGTTTCTCAGAAGGGAGACAACTATACTTACCAGAACCCATTGAATGCCGACGGGATGAACCGCTGGCCCTGGCACGATTGCCCCTGCTGCCCTCCTATGCTGCTGAAGATGATGGGGTTGTTGCCCAGCATGATCTACTCGTACAATGAGGGAAACCTTTACGTGAACCTCCTTATCGGAAGCGAGGCAAACCTGACAATTCCCAAGGCAGGAAAAGTGAGTGTAAGCCAAGAGGTGAACTGGAACACGGGTGAGGTGAAGATACACGTGAAAGGCAAGAAAACAAAGAAACTGCGTGTCCATGTGCGCATTCCACATTGGGCTCAGGGCGAGGAACTTCCCTTAGGACTCTACAAAAGTAACATTCGTCCCATAGAGACAGAGAACTTGGAAAAGGGATATCGCATCTACGAAGGAAAGGAAACAACTGAGATAATAATGCGCTTTGACGTGAGTCCCCGTATCGTGAAGGCTGATCCACACGTTGAACAACTTCGCGGGAAGGCTTGTTTGGCATCAGGCCCGTATGTCTATTGTTTGGAAAAAATAGACAACGAGGCAAGCTGGAAACGAACGAACCTCTCGAATCGAGAATTCTATCTGGATACCGAAAAACCCGTGACAAGAAGCATTCCTACTATCCGAAGCCGCGATGGGGAGCTGGCAGCCATTCCTTATTATATGATAGCCAATCGCTGCAAGGATACCAACTACCGCGTATGGGTATCAGCACAGGAGAACGTACTGGCGATACATCCTAATGACGTGCAAGCTCACATCACCCCGTATCTCTACGGAGCCGGCATGGAAGACGTGAATCACGAGATCTATGGAGGATTCTATGACCAACAAATCTTTGGCGAGAGCTTTGAGGAAGGAAAGCTGGATGACACGCTAAAGGATTTCACCACATACGATCACGCGTGGGGAACAAAGGGAGATGAAGTGAATATCCGCGATTGCAAGACGGCTAAACTGGTTTACAATCCCATCATACTTCAGCGCGGCACGGTGGAAGTGGATGTGCGGTACGATGAATCAGAGGGGAAAGGTAATGCAGCAGGGTTGATCCTCTCAACTAACGACTGCGGAAACGGAGCAGACAATTTCCGCGGCTATGAGATAAGTCTTCATGGATCGGGCAATCATATCATCCTGGGCAAGCACAACATGGATTTCCGCTCATTAGGCGAGTTTCCTGTTACCTACAACGCTAATGAATGGAACCGGCTGAAAGTGGACTTGGACGGCGCCCGCATGACGATATACCTGAACGGCAAGGAAGTATGCAAGTACGAGGATAAAGACAATCCGTTGACTGCAGGAAAAGTAGGGTTGAGAACCTACGAGGTGGCTGTCTCTTTCCGTAACCTGTCCATCACGAAAGAGAACCAGAAAGTGGCAGTCGAGTTTATTCAGGAAGAGAAGGACCAAATAAGCGGAATGTGGCGAGGCTTTTCAACCGGCAAGGCTCAACCAAAGTATTCTATCGCGGAAAAGAACGTGTTGCACGGCAAGCAGGCACAGCAGTTAGAGAACCTGTCGACAGAGGGCTGCGTGGGAATAGACAACATGGGACTCAACCGCTGGGGTATCTGCGTTCGCGAGGGACAACGATTCCAAGGACACATCAGTTTGCGCGGCTCGGCAAAACACGTTTATGTGGCGCTGCAGAGCAAGGACGGAGGTCAAGAATATGCCCGAACGGAACTCAAGAATATCCGAAACAAATGGACAAAATATCCTTTCGAACTGCTAAGCAATGCCTTCGATCCCTGTGCCCGCTTCGCTCTCTACATAGAAGGGAAAGGAAGCATCGTGGCAGATGCTGCAGAACTGATGCATACAGGAGGTGATCAATACAAGGGACAACCGCTGAGAGCCGACATTGCTGACATGTTCACTCAGCAAGGCTTGACTTTCCTTCGTTATGGAGGATCGATGGTGAACTCGCCAGAATACCGTTATGGCAACATGCGTGGAAAACGCGACGAACGTCCACCCTATCATGGGTTCTGGTATCCCTACAGCACAAATGGCTTTGGTATTCAGGAATTTGTGGATTTCGCAACAGCTCAAGGCTATGCACTCTCCTTCGCGGTGAACATCGAAGATAATCCTGAGGACTTGGCTCAAATGATTCGCGACCTGAAAGGACGAGTGAAATACGTGGAAATAGGTAATGAAGAAGTTCTTTTCCATGGCGATCAAAGCGATGAATACGACCATTACGTGGAACGTTTCCTACTGCTCACAGAAGCGATGCTGAAAGTAGATCCTACATTGCAATTCATCTGCTCGGCTTGGTGGCGTCCTGATTCTCCTAACGTGGAGAGGACCTTCCGTGCCCTGAACGGCAAATGCGCTTACTGGGATTATCACCCTTGGGTAGATGACTACCGCTCAGCTCTGAATGTAGAGAAGGAGTTACGCAAAATGAAGCAAAAATTCCACGAATGGGACCCCAACACGACTATGAAATGTGCTATCTTCGAGGAAAACGGGAACTCACATGCAGTACGTAGAATGCTGTGTCATGTGATTACCCAGAATGCCGTACGACGCATGGGCGACTTTGTGCTTACTACCTGTCCTGCCAATGCTTTGGAGCCCTATAAACAAAATGACAACGGATGGAATCAAGGGCAGATTTTCTTTACTCCAAGCCAAACGTGGGGCATGCCTCCCTACTATGCCCAGCAGATAAGTTCGCAGAATCACGAACCTCTGTTGGTAAGGAGCGAACTAAGCGAAGAAAATCCAGAATTGGACATCACCGCCACTCGCAATGAGAAAGGTAATGAAATTGCGCTTCACATCGTGAACATGAGTGACGAAGAACAGCCTCTCCGTTTTCGTCTAGATGGAAAAACACTTCCTGACCAGATGAGCCTAATTACCCTCGCTGGCGATGAGAATGACCGCAACTCACCAGCCGAACCGCATAGAATCATTCCTGTGGAAAAGAAGATGAGTTCGAAAGAAGTGATCTGGTTGCAAGCAAAGTCATATACGACAATACGTTTCTGACGGCTTACCCCAATCTTCTTAGGAAAAAAAATCCCACCTTACCAGCGTAAAATGGGATGTCGCATCTTTACAACTAAATCCAGATAAAAAGATACCGCATTACGGCACAATCTGGAAAAAGATTCCGCTACTTATACGATGCCTTGAGCCATCATAGCTTTAGCCACACGCATAAAACCTGCCACATTAGCGCCGTGTACGTAATTGATGCTGCCATCGGGACGTCTTCCGTACTTCACGCATTGCTCATGAATACTGTGCATGATATGGTGCAGACGCGTATTGACCTCTTCAGCACTCCAACTCAGATGCATAGCATTCTGACTCATTTCCAAACCGCTGGTAGCCACTCCTCCAGCATTTACAGCCTTGCCAGGTGCATAAAGCGTGCGGGTCTCCAAGAAGTGGTCAATAGCCTCAGGAGTACATCCCATGTTACTGATCTCACCAACGCAGAGTATTCCGTTCTCTGTCAAGCGACGGGCATCTTCTCCATTAAGCTCGTTCTGAGTGGCACAAGGTAGGGCAATATCAACTTTCTGTTCCCAAGGACGTCGACCTGGATAGAAGGTTGCTTCAGGGAAACATTCTGCATAAGGAGCCACCACATCATTTCCACTGGCTCTCAACTCCAGCATGTAATCAATTTTCTCGCCACTGATTCCCTCAGGATCATAAACATAGCCGTCAGGACCACTCAGAGTGACAACCTTAGCACCCAACTGGGTAGCCTTGGTAGCTGCTCCCCATGCAACGTTTCCAAATCCGCTGATGGCAACGGTTTTGCCTTCGATACTTTCTCCTGCATCCTGCAACATCTCGCTGACAAAATAGAGGCCTCCAAATCCTGTAGCTTCAGGGCGAACCAGTGAACCACCATATTCCAAGCCCTTTCCAGTCAACACACCACTGAAGTCACTTGTCAACTTCTTGTATTGACCAAAAAGATAACCTATTTCACGTGCTCCAACTCCAATATCACCAGCAGGGATATCAATGTTTGGACCTACATAACGATAAAGTTCGTTCATGAAGGATTGACAGAACCGCATAATCTCAGCATCACTCTTGCCACGAGGACTGAAATCGCTACCACCTTTACCGCCACCCATAGGTAAGGTTGTCAGAGCATTTTTGAAAGTTTGTTCGAATCCAAGGAACTTCAGAATACTCAAGTTCACACTTGCATGGAAACGCAATCCCCCCTTATAAGGACCAATTGCACTATTGAACTGAACACGATAACCCAGATTGACCTGTACTTTCCCATGATCATCGACCCATGGAACGCGGAACGTGATGATTCGTTCAGGTTCCACCAGACGCTCAATCAACGACGCCCTTTCAAACTCAGGATGCTGGTTATAAACGCCTTCAATACTCATCAGCACTTCACGTACTGCCTGCAAAAATTCACTTTCGCCAGGATGCTTTGCCTCCAAGCGAATCATAAAATCATTGATGTTTAGCATAGCATTATATAATTTTTAGTACCTTTCTCACACATTTTTCACATGCAAAGATATGATATTTGTTGATGATTGTTCTTTTACATGTGTGAAATTTCTCTAATAAACTATCATTTTGACAATCGTTCCTGGCAATTAACTGGTGGCTGGGCGTGTTTTTTCCAATTCTTCTTAACTATTTCATCAAAAATACAAAATCTCCAATTATATCTTTTTCTAATGTGTCTTCTGACTTCCTCATCCGCCTCTTTCCCCAAATCCATTTCAACCTTATCTCAGAACAACCATATAGAAAGAAAATAATATCTAATATTTGTATATTTATAGATATTTATGCATATGTATTAATATTCTTAAATATTTAATAGAATATATTTCTATTTAGAATTGAAATATAAATAGGAGGATATTTTAGAATATATAGATATTCTAGTACCTGAATATATAAATACTGAAAAATATTCGAAAATATTTATATATTTCTTT
>CAMKMK010000085.1 GCA_946413885.1 uncultured Prevotellaceae bacterium | reverse complement strand
TTTTCGCAAAGTTACATTATTTATTTTATCTAGGTGAAAGTTTTGTGGAAAATTAATGTATTTTCATTTTTGTTATCAATACAGCATCTTCATGTCATCCTTTCCCTTCAGAATGATAGAAATTGTAGATTATTTCTGCTTTTTGCTGTCCAATCAACTCTTCCAGTTCTGTCCTTTCAGCCTCCTTAATCCGTTTTACGCTATGCAGTTTCTTCAGCAGTATCTCTTTCGTCTTGGGGCCAATACCTTTGATATTGTCCAACTCGCTGGAAATCTGATGTTTACTTCTCTTGTCGCGATGAAAGGAGATAGCATATCTGTGAACCTCATCCTGAATTTGTGTCAGTAATCGGAAAAGAGTACTATCTGTCTTAAGACCAATTACTTGTGCAGGAAAACCAAATAGAAGTTCGTTCGTCCTGTGCTTGTCATTCTTTGCCAAACCTGCGATGGGAATATCCAGATGTAGTTCGTCCTCCACAACCTCCCTCACGACCTCCATTTGTCCTTTTCCTCCGTCCGTAATGATCAAGTCGGGTAGGGGAGTCCCTTCCTCAATCATGCGAGAATATCTACGCCTTACAACCTCCTTCATGCTGGCATAGTCATCAGGTCCAACAACAGTCTTGATGTTATATTTCCTGTAATCTTGCTTGCTGGGCTTGCATTTCTTGAACACCACGCATCCTGCCACAGCATCCGTTCCGCTGATATTCGAGTTGTCGAAACACTCGATCTGCATGGGTAGTCGATTCAGTTTCAACGCGTCCTGCAACTCCTTCATCAGCCTTACCTGTTTTTGTTCTGGATTCAGCTTGTCGCTTTGATTCAGGCGGTCTTTCTTGTACTGCATAACGTTCAGTTTCGAGAGTTCCAGCAACTTCTTCTTATCTCCCTTTTGAGGGATCGTGAACACAACTCCCTCCAAAGAAAGTTCCACGGGGAACGGTACGATAATTTCCTTACTTTCACTATGATAGCGCTCACGCATTTCGCCAATTCCAAGTTCCAAAAGTTCTTCAGGGGACTCATCCAACTTCTTGTTGTACTCGAAGGTGAAAGCCTGATTGATGCAGCCGTTCGTTACATGCAGATAGTTGATGTACGCGACCTTCTCATTGTCCTCTATGTTGAAGACATCAATGTTGTGCAGCGTGTTGCTGACAACCTCGCTTTTGCTGCGATAGTTTTCCAATAACAGGTACTTTCTCTTGATGAGTTCTGCTTCTTCGAACCTCAGTTCCTCAGACAATCTCATCATTTCTGCCATCATTTCCTTCTCAATGAAACTTGTGTTTCCTTTCAGGATTTCTTTGGCTTCTTCGATGTTTTTTACGTATTCATCGCGACTTTGACGGCCTGTACACGGTGCTTTGCAGTTCTTTAGATGATATTCCAGGCATTCCTTATGCTTACCTTTCTGGATGCTTTCTTTTGTGATGCAATCGTGGCAAGTTCTCAAGGGATACAGTTTTTTTATCAGATCCAGCAGCGCATAGAGCGTGGGAACGTGGCTGTAAGGACCAAAATAAGTGCCGTATTTCTTGTTTATCTTCCTTGTTTGGAAGATTCTGGGCAGGTATTCGTTAGTGATGCAAATGCTTGGATACGTCTTTCCATCCTTAAGCAGGATATTGTAGCGAGGATTCCATTGTTTTATCAGGTTGTTTTCCAGCAACAAAGCATCCTCTTCCGTATTCACGATGACGTATTTGATGTCACGTATTTTGCTTACCAGAATGGCAGTTTTTCTATTCTGATGCTCCCTGTTGAAATAGGAATAGACTCTGCGCTTCAGATTCTTCGCCTTACCCACGTAGATGATAGTTCCCGTTTCGTCCAGATACTGGTAACAACCAGGTTTTTCTGGAAGATTCAGGACGATTCCACGTAGTTTCTCGTCGATTTTCTCTCTTTCACTTTTGTCAGCCATTCCCTTATTCTGAACCCTGTTTTTTTGCCCATTTTGAGCCTTGGAAACACAACACGTTGAAACCTCGAAGACAACACGTTGACTTCCTCAACTCAACACGTTGAGTTTGCCATTTCAACACGTTGTCTTTTTTCTGCCATTTTATATCTTCAGCAGGGTTGTCATTTCGACCTCTTTATCAAATACAGCACGCCCATTCAATCCCTCGCCTGTCAGCTCAATAATGAAATTGATGTAGATATTCTTTGGATTGAATTTCTTTACCAGATTGTAAGCTGCCTTCATACTTCCACCCGTTGCAAGTAGGTCATCGTGAAGCAATACGACATCATTTTCATCGATTGCATCGCTATGAATCTCAATGGTATCCTTCCCATATTCTTTCATGTAGCTCTCCTTTTTCGTGTCTGAAGGCAGTTTGCCTGGCTTTCTGCACATCACGAATCCAGCATTCAACTTGTAAGCCAGCGCTGATCCAACGACGAATCCCCTGCTTTCGATTCCAACGATTTTTGTGATTCCCTTATCCTTGTAGAGATCATAAAGTTCGTTCACCATAATCTTCAGGCATTTGGGGTTTTTAAACAAGGTGCTGACGTCCTTGAATTGAATTCCAGGAATAGGGAAGTCTGGCACGTTTCTCAGATTCTTCAGAAGTGTTTCGTTGTTCATTTTCAGTTATTTATGATTTGTTTTAAATTGCATTGTTTCACGTGAAACTTATCTGTGCATGAGGACAAGCAACACATTGATGTCGCTGGGACTCACTCCTGGTATTCTGCTCGCTTGGGCAAGCGTTTCAGGATCTATTTTTATCAGTTTCTGCTTTGCTTCTGTGGAAATCGATTGAATGGTATTGTAATCAAAGTGTCCCCTGATCTTAATGTTCTCCAATCTTTGCATCTTGTCAGCTATTTCTCTCTCACGTATGATGTATCCGCTATACTTCAGTTTTACCTCAGCCGCTTCGATGATTTCTTCCTTTCTATCAGGAATCTTGTCTAAAACCTTCTTAAGCGCAGGGATGTGTTCAGCGAGAGAAAGAATAGATAATTGTGGTCTTGCGATAAGATCCACCAATTTGCATCCTTTTTGCAATTTTGTGCTTCCCAGATCCTCTATTACCTTATTTATATACTCAGCCTTAACGCTATATTTCTTGCAAAAATCCTCGATTTCTTCGATCTTTTCCTTCTTCTTGAGCCAATGATTCAAACGTTCAGTTGTTGCCAATCCGATTCGATGACTTCGTTCAGTCAATCTCGCATCAGCATCGTCCTGACGAAGCAGGATTCTGTATTCTGCCCTGCTTGTAAACATGCGATACGGCTCGTCCACACCTTTCGTCACAAGATCGTCTATCAGAACTCCAATGTAAGACTCGTCTCGATGCATCACGAAAGGTTCGCTTCCCCCACATTTCAAAGCCGCATTCACGCCTGCCACCAAGCCTTGTCCTGCCGCTTCTTCGTAGCCCGTCGTACCATTGACCTGTCCTGCAAAGAAAAGTCCCTCAACCAATTTCGACTCCAAGGAATGATAAAGTTGGGTTGGGTCAAAGTAATCATATTCGATAGCATAGCCAGGACGATACGCTTTCAGATCCCTGAATGCAGGGATTTTGTGAAGGGCATCCAGCTGAACCTCGATGGGAAGGCTGCTGCTGAATCCATTAAGGTAATACTCCTGCGTATTCGTTCCCTCAGGTTCAAGGAAAAGCTGGTGCTGTTCCTTATCAGCAAAGGTTACCAATTTCGTCTCTATGCTGGGGCAATATCTTGGCCCAATGCTTTGAATCTGACCATTATAGAGAGGCGAGTCAGGCAATCCCTCGCGCAGACGCTGGTGAACTTCCGTATTGGTGTAGGTTATCCAGCAAGGCAATTGTGGCAGTTGCTTGACCTCACCCATAAAGGAGAATTTATGGAAGTCGTCCTCTCCTAGTTGCTGTTGCATCTCATCGAAGTGAACGCTGCGACCATCGATTCTGACAGGTGTGCCAGTCTTCATCCTGCCTGCCGTGATGCCGTGCTTCGTGATGCTTTCAGTCAGATAAAGGCTGGCGCTTTCTGCACATCTGCCTCCAGGAAGTTTGGTTCGCCCTATATGCATGAGCCCGTTAAGGAATGTTCCAGCCGTGATAACTACGCATCTTGCCTTGAAAATAACGTCCAAATATGTCCTGACTCCCGTAACTTGCTTATTTTCAACGAGTAACTCCTTGATTTGATCTTGCCAGATGCTCAAATTCGACGTGTTCTCCAATACCTCTCGCCAAGCCCAAATGAACTTCCCTCTGTCGCATTGTGCTCGAGGACTCCACATAGCAGGCCCCTTGCTTCGATTCAGCATACGGAATTGGATGGCTGTCTTGTCAGTCACCTCCCCCATGTGACCTCCCAAGGCATCTATCTCTCTGACAATCTGCCCCTTAGCAATTCCTCCAACCGCAGGATTACAACTCATCTGGGCAATCTTGTTCATGTCCATCGTGATGAGACAAGTCTTTGCACCCATCCTTGCGCTGGCTGTCGCAGCTTCGCATCCAGCGTGACCTCCTCCCACAATCAGTACATCGTATGTGAAATCCATATTCTAATTCCTGCACATCAAAATTTAGGTACAAAATTAACAAATTCTGCCAACATTTGCTGCAAATTCTTGTGCAAATCACATTTTTATTATAATTTTGTCGCGTTTAATATACCTGATTGTGGGTATTTCGCTACAAGTCAAATAACGAGAAAACAACATTTTAATTCAAATAATTTCTTATGTGGTTAATTAATTCATCGATCGGTAGGAAAGTTGTTATGTCAGTTACAGGCATTGCGCTTATCCTATTCTTGACGTTCCATGCGTCAATGAATGTAGTAGCCTTGATAAGTGCTCGAGGTTACAACATGATTTGTGAGTTCCTTGGCGCCAACTGGTATGCAGTTGTAGCTACAATCGGTTTGGCGGCCTTGGTGGTTCTTCATTTCGTCTATGCTATCTGGCTTACCCTTCAGAACAGAGAAGCTCGCGGTAACAACAGATATGCTGTGACCAGTAAGCCAGAAAAGGTAGAATGGGCAAGTCAGAACATGCTCGTGCTGGGCATCATCGTTGTTTTGGGTTTGATCCTGCATCTCTACAATTTCTGGTACAACATGATGTATGCTGAGTTGGCTGGAGTGGAAAATGAGATTGCTGCCACTGATGGTGTCGGCTATATCATGAAAACTTTCTCCTGTCCAGTTTACACGATTCTTTATCTCGTATGGCTTTGTGCTTTGTGGTTCCACATGACACATGGTTTCTGGAGTGCATTGCAGACGCTGGGTTGGAATGGTAAGGTGTGGTTCAAGCGTTGGAAGGTTATTGCCAACATCTTCACCACGTTAGTCGTTCTGATGTTTGCTGCTGTTGCTTTGATCTTCTCGTTTGGTTATAAACCTTGTGACTACAGGGCAAAAGAGTGTTTTATGAAACCTGGAATGGAGTTGATGGATTGTCCTCATCACAGAGGCGGTCCTCATGGAGATTTTCATCCCATGAAACACCACGCAGGTCCCTGCAAAGGCGGTCACCCTGATTGTCCACATGGTGGTCCTCATGGTGAAATGCCAGAGCCCGCTCCAGCTCCCGCTGAATAATTTGAAACGTTAATCTGTAAATAGTATTTAGACTATGGCAAAGAAAATAGATTCAAGAATTCCTGAAGGCCCAATTGCTGAGAAGTGGACCAACTATAAGGCTCACCAGCGTCTGGTAAATCCCAAGAACAAGCTGAAGCTTGACGTCATCGTCGTTGGTACAGGTTTGGCTGGTGCCAGTGCTGCAGCCTCTTTGGGTGAGATGGGTTTCAATGTATATAATTTCTGCATTCAGGATTCCCCCCGTCGTGCTCATTCAATTGCCGCTCAGGGTGGTATCAACGCAGCCAAGAATTATCAGAATGATGGTGACTCTGTTTACCGTCTGTTCTATGATACAGTAAAGGGTGGTGACTATCGTGCCCGCGAATCGAACGTATATCGTTTGGCAGAGGTGAGCAACGCTATCATCGACCAGTGTGTAGCACAAGGTGTTCCCTTTGCTCGTGAATATGGAGGCATGCTCGCCAATCGTTCGTTTGGTGGTGCCCAGGTAAGTCGTACTTTCTATGCTAAGGGACAGACAGGCCAGCAACTTCTCCTTGGAGCATACTCCTCACTTAGTGCCCAGGTAAAAACAGGCAAGGTGAAACTCTTCACTCGTTACGAGATGGAGGATGTCGTTATCGTTGATGGTCGTGCTCGTGGTATTATCGCCAAGAACCTCGTGACAGGCAAGCTGGAGCGATTCAGCGCTAATGCCGTTGTGATTGCTACTGGTGGTTATGGAAACACTTATTTCCTTTCTACCAATGCTATGGGTTGCAATTGTACAGCTGCTGTCCAGTGTTATCGCAAGGGTGCAATGTTTGCCAATCCTTCTTATGTACAGATTCATCCCACTTGTATCCCTGTTCATGGTGACAAGCAATCCAAGCTGACGCTGATGTCTGAGTCTTTGCGTAACGACGGTCGTATCTGGGTTCCCAAGAAGATTGAGGATGCTAAGGCTTTGCAGGCCGGAACCAAGCAGGGTTGGGAGATTCCTGAGGAGGATCGCGACTACTATCTGGAGCGCCGTTATCCTGCCTTCGGTAACCTCGTTCCTCGTGACGTGGCCTCTCGTGCCGCTAAGGAGCGTTGCGACAAGGGCTTCGGCGTGAACAACACCGGTCTGGCTGTGTTCCTCGATTTCTCTGAGTCTATCAACCGTCTGGGTATCGACATCATCATGCAGCGTTATGGCAACCTCTTCGAGATGTACGAGGAGATCACCGACGTCTTCCCTGGCGATGTTGCCAACGAGATCAACGGGGTGAAGTACTACAAGCCGATGATGATTTATCCTGCTATCCACTATACGATGGGTGGTATCTGGGTTGACTACGAGTTGCAGACCAGCATTCCTGGCTTGTTTGCTATCGGCGAATGCAATTTCTCTGATCACGGAGCCAATCGTCTTGGCGCTTCTGCCCTGATGCAGGGTTTGGCTGATGGATATTTCGTACTTCCCTATACGATTCAAAACTACTTAGCTGACCAGTCTATCTGGCCGAAGGTATCAACTGATTTACCAGAGTTCAGCGAGGCAGAGAAGGGCGTGCAGAAGGAAATTGATCGACTCATGAACATTAAGGGCAAGCGTTCAGTTGACTCTATTCATAAGGAACTTGGTCATATAATGTGGGAATACGTCGGCATGGGTCGTACAGCCGAAGGTTTGAAAGAAGGTATCGAGAAGATGCGTGCATTGCAGAAGGAATTCGACACCAACCTCTTCGTGCCTGGTACGAAAGAAGGTCTCAACGTGGAGCTTGACAAAGCCATCCACCTGCGCGACTTCATCACGATGGGTGAGCTGGTAGCTCATGACGCTCTCTCTCGTAATGAAAGTTGTGGTGGCCATTTCCGTGAGGAATATCAGACGGAAGAAGGCGAAGCAAAGCGTGACGACGAGAACTTCTTCTATGTTGGCTGCTGGGAGTATAAGGGCGAAGGAAATGACCCAGAACTCATCAAGGAGCCTCTGGAATATGAAGCAATCAAGGTACAAACCCGTAATTATAAGAACTAATCACTATGGCTAAGAATATCAGTTTTAAAATCCGTTATTGGAAACAGAATGGACCTAAAGACAAAGGCCATTTTGATGAAAGAGAGATGAAGGACATCCCAGACGACACCTCGTTCCTGGAGATGCTCGACATTTTGAATGAAGAACTTATTGAGGAAGGCAAGGAACCCTTCGTGTTCGATCATGACTGCCGCGAGGGTATCTGTGGCATGTGCTCATTGTATATCAATGGAACTCCCCACGGGAAGACAGAGCGTGGAGCAACCACCTGTCAGCTCTATATGCGTCGCTTCAAGGACGGCGACGTGATTACCGTCGAGCCTTGGCGTTCAGCTGCTTTCCCTGTAATCAAAGACTGTATGGTAGACCGCAATGCCTTCGATAAGATTATTCAGGCAGGAGGTTATACCACAATACGTACAGGTCAGGCTCAGGATGCCAACGCAATCCTTATTCCTAAGGAAGATGCAGACGAAGCAATGGATTGCGCCAGCTGTATCGGCTGTGGCGCTTGCGTTGCCGCTTGCAAGAACGGTTCCGCCATGCTGTTCGTTTCCTCCAAGGTTTCCCAGTTGGCTCTGCTTCCCCAGGGCCGTGTAGAGGCTGCTCGTCGTGCAAAGGCGATGGTTGCCAAGATGGACGAACTCGGCTTTGGAAACTGCACAAACACCCGTGCCTGCGAAGCAGTTTGCCCCAAGTGCGAAACCATCAGCAACATTGCACGTCTGAACCGCGAGTTCATCAAGGCAAAACTGGCTGACTAAGAAAACGACTCCACCTCAAACCTTCTTCTTTTTAAAGGAGGGGTTGGGGTGGAGTCTTTTTTTTTCACTCCTTTGAAGGGAAAAGCTACCTTTTTTAAGAATCGTTCTAAACCAATTGATAATGCCAATGAAGTAAAGACAGAATAACCGCTAATAGACCATTTGTTGAGGATCAGCCTTACAAGGTCATAGGGATTTTAATTAACGAACAAATTATTAACTTACATCTTCTCTATAGAATGATAATGTGGAAGCCAGAGCAGCTTCCATATTTTGTTTTATATTTAAGAAAACATAAAGGATAATTGCTTTTGTAAAAAAGTGATTCCGAAATCTTTACAAAATATATGTCTTTCAGAAGTCCTTGGGGAGGGAACGTGTTGAAAAGAGAAAGTCAACGTGTTGAGTCAGTGGTTTCAACACGTTGACTTTGCTGTTTTGACACGTTGAAAACAGAGACTCGACACGTTGTGTCTTTTGGAAGAACAAGCGGCATGATGGCGAAACTTTATAAACCTCTGGTTATCAATACGTTTCGAAGAGAATCCCTTTCTGATGCTGGAGTTGATAAGAACTCGACAAAGCATCAATTTCCTATCGAAATGAGTATCTTCTGAAATCTTGACAAAATCTTTGCTGCCGCAACTTTGGAAGATTAGCTTTACTTGGTTTTTGTCCTTGATGTCTGAAAGGGCGTTACGCTCAGGACGCAGATGCTGCCACCCGTCGCCGTGAAGTGGATCTGCGGCCAGTATGGG
>CAMKMK010000084.1 GCA_946413885.1 uncultured Prevotellaceae bacterium | reverse complement strand
TTCTCTGGTACATGCAGGGTAGCGTTCTCGATGGGAGTATCGGAGAATGGATCCCCAGTTGGTATTTCCTTTGCGTCATAATAGAAATCTTTCAGAGAGGAACATTCACCGAAGGACTTGTACCCAAAACTGATCACGTTTGAGGGGATGAAAATTGAGGACAGTTTCTTGCGACCATAGAATGCCCTGCGGAAAATCTCTGTTACACTTTGAGGAATTATGGTGCTGTTGCCTCCAACCTCCAGCGTGTTTGTCTCTGTCCAGATGATTGCATTGCAGTCCTCGCGGGAGTCATAATATGCATTTCCCTCTCTCACCCGGATTTCTTCTAAAGATTCGCAGAAATCGAAGGTTCCATAACCACCATATGAAGAGGCGTTGATACGCTGAAGAGTGGATGGCAAGTCTATGGAGACAAGGTTTTTACAGTAGGCAAACGCCATGGGTTGTATTACCTCCACTCCCTCAGGCACGTGGATGCGTTCCACGCTCTCGCAGCCCAACAATACAGATTGTTTTATCTCTTTCATGCCTTCCGGGAACGTGACTTCCTTGACTTCCTCCCCATTTGAATACAGGTGATGGCCGTAATACAATGGGGTGCAATTGGTAAATTGACTATTGAAATCCATCTTCCACAAACAATTCAGGTCGTCAAACTCCACATGGTCAAATTCTGGGCATCTGCTAAATGAATCATCAATCCTTTGGATTCCCCTTCCAAACTTGATGGCTTTCAGTTTTGAACAGTTGGAAAACGCATTAGATCTTATCCATTTCATGTCATCACTCATGGTTACTGAGGTTATGTTGCTTCCTCGGAAAACATTAGGATTGACGGTTTCTACTCCTTCCGGTATATGCAGGTCAGTTACCTCCTTGCCGGCTATATAAAGGTTGTGTGCGTATTCCAAGGGATTCTCCAGAATAGACATGCTACACAAACTCTCCACACTGGCAAATTCAGCTCTTTCCAAACCAGTGCAACCAGTAAAAGAACTTCCTATTTCTTTCAAGCTTTCCGGAAACTTCACAGATTTCAGCTTCGTGCAATACCCAAATACATGATTTCCGATGGACGTTACGCCCTCAGGAATAACCAGATCTGTTATTTCTTCGCCATTTATCAGAAGCGTTTCGGTATATAGCAACGGATTGCTGGATGCATTGCCGAACTGGATCGCACACAGGCTTTCAATGCTCGCATAATCAACTTTCTCAATAGACATCTGTTCATCCGAAGAAAAATCCTTTATGAAGCAATCCCTTTCAATAGTCTGAATAGAGGATGGCATGCTTATCTCCTTGATTGACGAACACCCATAGAATGCCATTTCTCCGATGAAAGTGAGGCCTTCAGGCAGAACTAATTTGCTGATTCCAGTACAGCCGTAGAATGCTGCAGAACCAATCTCACGCAAGCTGTTCGGAAGAGACAATAATGTGATGCCTGAACAGCCATAGAATGCAGAAGGGCCTATTAGCGTAACGCCCTCAGGCAGGTCCAGCTTACTGATTCCAGTACAGCCGCGGAATGCTGCAGAACCAATCTCACTTAAGCTGTTCGGAAGAGATAATGATGTGATGCCTGGGCAGCCATAGAATGCATAATCCCCAATCTTTGTTATCCCATCGGGCAGAGAAGGGTCTGACATTTCCTTTCCTCCCACATACAATTTCTGTGAACAGGAAAGAGGATTGGCGGCACCGTTACGAAAGGTAATGGAACACAGGCTTTCGAAAGACTGGAAATCCGCATATTCCAGAGAGCAACCATTAAAGGATGAGGATCCTATTTCTTCCACATTGGCAGGGATGCTGATGGAGGTAAGACTCGTACAACCAGAGAATGCGCTACCTCCGATCCAAGTGACCGCATTTCCTATTGTGAGAGATTTCAGATTTTTGCATCTAGAAAAGGCATTGCTGTTAATTCTGGTTACGGAATATGACACACCATCAACCTCTATTGCATCGGGAATGACGAAATTCTCAATATTGTCACGGTCAGAAGGTTGCATCAAAGTTGCTATGAGCCTCTCCGCAGAGTAGTCATATAGAATTCCGTCTTTCCATATTCGTTCTGCATGAGAAAGAGCCGCACTGGCCATCATGATCAGGATGAATAAAATTTTCTTCGTTTTCATATTCTATTAATATATAAGGTTTTGTTTCTCTATTAGTGGTTAATATTTCTCTTTTTCAAATCCTTTCTATTATCTGTTCCAGGGTCACGTCTGGGTCTTCCTCGCCAAAGATTTCCTTCTTCAGCTTGAGTTTGCGATGCTGCACAGCCGAGATGGTGACCCCATAGATGTTGCCAATCGTGCGGTTTAGCTGGTGCAGGTTGGTCAGCATGCACAGGCGCACGTCCTCCTCGCGCAGGTCAGGGTATTTCTCGCGCAGTCGCTTGAAACGGTCGTTGTCGATGGAATTCAGCGTTTGCTCCACTTCCGACCAGTCGTGATCGCTGATGACGACGTGCTCATCTTCGTTGTCACCCAACTTCTTGATGATTTCAGAACGTTGATAGATGTACTCTTTCAGGAAAGAGATGGTGCCCTCGCGCTGTCGCACCAATTGCTGCTGTGCCTCCAGTTCCTTGCGTTGAAGGGTTGCCTTGTGCAGGTGCTGGTCAACCTCGTGTTTCCGTGTCCAGGCATCAGCCAGGCGCCGCTGTTTCATCATCTGGAACCTCGAGCGGCCCACCATGTAGGTTGCAAAGGCAGCTATCAGGATAAAGAACAGGACAGCCCACATCGTGCGTCGATGCAGCAGGGAAGTGTAGCGCAGACGTTCGTTCTCGTGTTCCTGCTGCAGGGCTGTCTGGTAGTATTCGTCTTTCTGTTTCAGAGCCTCGAAATAAAGGTCCTCAGCATGCCCAAAGGCTTCGTCGATCGTATTTTCTGCGGTCTCGATGTCGTTGCGTTGCAGGGCCAGCTTCGCCAGGTTGCTCTCCACGATGTAGGCGGCTTGCAGGTCGTTCCCTGGCTCCATCTGCCTGTAAACTTCCTCGGCTCTTGTCAGCGAGTCACAGCTGACCAAACAGCGTGCCAGCACTTGTTGGGCGCCAAGCAAAAGGTTGCTGGGAGCGCAGTCTGCCCCCTGTCGCGCATAAACCAAAGCCTCGTCATACTTTTCTATTGCCCAATAGATGTTGGCAAGGCTGGTGAGTGTTTGGCTGACGAGTTCCTGCCTTGTGGAGTCTGTTGTGGCCTCGGCCAGCGCATGTGCCTTGCGGGTATAGGTCAGAGCCTCGTCGAAAGAAGTGTCGTTGTTGTAGGCCAGTTGCCCCGCATACGTACCTATATAATCCAAAAGGATAACGTGGTTCCGCTCATTGTCAGGGTGACGTTGGTAGGTAGCCAGCGCCTGGTGTGCCATATCGAGTGCCGCCTCAGTATTGCTCCAGGAGAGGGACTTGGCCATCTGCATCTGCGACAGGTATAGCGTATGCAGGTCTTCCTCCGCTTCCGCCAACAGGATTGCTTTGTGAAGCAGGTCTTCTCCCAGGCGGATACTGTCAGCATCGAAAGCCTGAAGCGCCTTATCGTAGCAAGTACGTGCATCAGGCATGTCTTCCAATTTGTAAGGAAGACCCTGAGAACAGCTGATGTGACAAGTCGCGAACATGATGCTTGCAAGCAGAAAATATATGGTTTTTGTACTTCTCATCGCATTAAAATAGAAACCTGCGGCAAAATTACGGCTAAAAAATAACGCTTGCAAGTTTTGCCCATGGAAAAATTTTTGCCTCAAAAAATGGCCGCGAGAGCCCATGAACACAGGGCTCATCCAATTTTGTCCCCCAGTTGTACCCGTGGAAAAGTTTTGACAAGGATGGAGCAAAATCGCTTAAAATATGTTAAAATCGGTGCTTCAACCCCATTTTTTGGCTCAAAATGCTCTACTTATTTTCATGTTCTCCCCACCCCATTTCGTCACCCAAGAAAACACAACACGTCAACTTCCCAAACACAACACGTTCTTCCCGCAGACTCAACGTGTTGTCTTTGCGGTTTCAACACGTTGTCTTTTTGCCAGTCTTTCCTCCCTGAATATGCTACAGAGGTTTTGGTTTGGCTGACATTCTCTTAGTAATACCAAAGAGAGGAACGTTTGACGCCAGGAGGAAGGGTCTTGGGACGGCGATGAAACGCATAGCCCACGCGAAGTACAAAATTGTTGGAGAATCCATCCTTGCCAGAAATCATGCCAACGAATCCATGACGATAGGTGAAGTCAACATTGAAGTAGTAAAACCACAAACCTGCTCCCACCTGAATTCCTGCGTCCCAACGGTTGAAGTTATCCATTTCGCTGAGCTTGATGCGGTCATCTTTCTGGAAATATCCCTTGAAGTTGGTATAACGGCCCGCATAGTCATAGGAGATGAATCCTCCTGCATGAAAATCGAGATAGACATCGTATCCCACTTGGGGCTGGAAACTGATCTGGGCAGGAACAAGGCGGAGAGTGTGAGCACGAACGGTGGCATGATAGCTCCATTCATTCTGCTCTCCTTCCTTCCAACCACGAGTGCCAAAGCCCAACTCTGGGGAGAGGAAGACCCTGCACTTGCGCTCGTTGATCATCCACTGGTATCCCAACGACACATCATAAAGAGGGAGGACATGGGTGTCTGTCGCATCACTTCCGTTCACCGTATTGAAACTAACGCCTGCACGCAAGGTGGGCATGTTGGGACTGGTCGCTTTCTTCTTCTCCTGGATTTTCTGCCCCATCGCTAAAACGCTGGAAGACAGGGCAATTATAAGAACCAGAAATCTGCAACGTCTCATCTGTACAATTCGCTTAAATGTTGTTTTCATTCGAATTTCATTTGTTTTAAATCAATCTCTTCTGCCCATAAGACGTAAAAGATTGGAAAATGTAACACGAAAATACAACTTTTTTCAAAAAATTTTTTCTCTCAGGGAAGAAACCAACATTTCTATCACTCAGATTCAGTACGGGAATATTGCGCAAGGTAGTCATCCAAGACGATGCCTTCGTGTCTGGCGAAACAACTTCGAGCGGTCTTCGTCGTGCCAAATCCAGAATCCAGACAATCGTTGATGGTGGTCGCTCTGCCTCGCTTGATCTGACGCTTCAAATGCTCCACACGATAACTGTTGATGTAATCATGGACATTATTGAAGCCCTGACTGCGTAGGCTCTGAAGAACCAGATGACGGTTATACCCTACTCCCTCGCAAAGGCCAGAACGGTTGAAGGTGCTTTCGGTCCACGCTTCCACATGATTCTGCATCCAATACTGGATACGCTGGAAACGCTGAAGATTGGCTTCGTTGAAATCCTCTTGTTCAGCCTTTGCGACCTCTTCCGCAGAAGGTTCCTCCACCACAGTCTCCAGCACAGGCTTTGGAAGGTTGATCGCCATCGTCTCCAACGTGCGGAATGTAAGATACATATTTATCAAGGTGAACAGGATCACATAGACGATGAGACCCGTATGGGAGAAAGAAACCGTGATGTAGATATAGTAAAGACAAACCACACTCAACGCAAAACAGTAGCCAATCATATAGCGAGGCACGTTGGCTTTCTTCGCAAACAGGCGAGGCAGCAACAATATATTGAGAACATAATAAACGGCAAGCACCAGAAAAGCGAAGCGGAGCAAGAGGTCAAACGTGAAAAGATTGGAAATCACATCCTGAAAGCTGTACAAGTCGATCCACTTTCCACCAAAGAGAAGAACCAAACCATAAAGTGTGATGAGGATAATGGCAGGAAGAGCATACTTGATCATACGTCCCATCTGCAAGAAACCAGGCATGGGGATGCTGAGAGGATAGATACTCTGGAGGAAACACGTTACAACCAGGAAAACCATCATAACAGGATGAATCAAAGCAGGCTGGCCAGCACTTATATACTCGGAAAACAAGGCACAGAGCGTAAGACCGGCTGCGAAAAGGCCATCCACCCAAGCTATGCAAAGATACTGGGATTGATAACGGGCATAAAGCGACAAGACTGCGGCTGCAATCCAATGAGCCGTGGCGCAACATGCGAAGACAAGAAGCAATGTGTCAGCCATAAACAAGTCGTTTTATATCCTTTCGCTTGCAAAGATATAAAATTCTGATTGAAGAACATCATTTCTTCGAAATTTTTATATCGCAAAGCGAAAGAATGACCTATTACAGCTTGGCTTTCTTGCTTCGTTGCTCTACAATCATCTTCTGAACAATCACGTCCTCAAGGGGACGATTCCTCTTGTCAGTCTTGACGCGCTGGATGGCATCCACCACATCCATTCCCTCGATGACTTCGCCAAAAACCGTGTAAGTTCCGTCGAGATGGGGCGTACCACCACGCATGATATAATCATCAATCATCAGAGGTGTGAGGGTTATACCCTTCTCAGACAACATTGCCTTTACCTTCTTGATGGCAGCAGGGGTCTGTTTCTTGCCCCAAACAATATAGAACTGACTTCCGCTGCTACGCATCTCAGGGTTCACATCATCGGACTCACGAGCAGCAGCAATCACACCACGCCAATGATAGAGATAAGGAAGAAGAAACTCTGGCTCAAGCGTATAACCTGGACCACCCTCGCCCAAAAGAGCACCAGGAGCAGCACCCTTGCTGTCAGGATCTCCTCCCTGAATCATGAAGTCCTGAATGACACGATGAAAAAGTGTCCCATCGTAGAAGCCTTCAGAAGCAAGTTTCAGGAAATTGTCACGATGAATTGGAGTATCGTCAGAGAGCGCGACACGAATATTACCCATTGAAGTCTCGATGCGAACCACTGAACGTTTATCTTTTTTCTTGGCCACAGCAGAAACACAAACTAAAAAGCATGCCAGAAAGGCAAAAAAGAATTCTTTTCTCATGATTTATCATTTTGTCACCACAAAGATACGGAAAAATTCCCCACCAGCAAATCCTTTTTATGTGAAAATCCAAGAAAAGGATGTAAAAACGGTAGAAATTATGCAAAAATGCCCATTTCATCGAAGAAATGCAACAAAACGAAATCCTTCAAAAAATGGCCTCAAAAAAAATTTTTTCATGCGCGCAAAAAAAATATGGTGAAAAGTGTGGAGAATTGTGGGGAATTTTGTATCTTTGGCACAAAATTGACGCAACAAGCAAAAAAACATGAGATTTACAGGCAACATAGACGCCAAAGTGGACGAAAAAGGACGCGTATTTGTGCCCAGCAGTTTCCGCAAAATCTTGCAGAAAGAGGAGACTCAAGGACTGATTATGCGTCGAGATATCTTCCAGCGCTGCCTCATCCTGTATCCCCAAGAAGTATGGGACGCTCAGGTTGATGCCATTACGGAGAGGACCAACATGTTTGACCGTCAAGGAAGGGACGCATTGCGACGCTTTGTGGCCGGCGCTGAAGCCATCAGCTTAGACAGCGGTGGACGCATGCTGATTCCTCGCAGGTATCTCGAAGAAACAGGAATCCAGAACGAAGTCCGTTTTATCGGAGTGGACAACACTATTGAAATATGGAGCCGTCAGGCTGCTGAAACCCTGTTGGCTGAACCTGAGATTCTGGCAGACAACCTGGAAAGCATGATGAAGCCTCACGAAACGTTCTAAAAGGAAACAAGAGACAAGAAATGGATTGTACCACCTACCACATACCCGTACTCCTCAACGAGACCATTAAGGGGCTGAACATTCAGCCTGATGGTACATACGTGGATTTGACGTATGGAGGTGGTGGGCATAGTCGAGAAATCCTACGTCATCTGAGTCCCAAAGGACGTCTCTATGGGTTCGATCAGGATTTGGATGCCATGAGTGGTGCGCTGAAGGATGACAGATTCCAGTTCGTACGCAGCAACTTCCGTTTCCTCAAGAACTGGATGATGTATTACAAAGTGGAGCAGGTTGACGGAATCCTGGCAGACTTAGGCGTAAGCAGTCATCATCTGGATGAAGGAGAGCGCGGATTCAGTTTCCGCTACGACGCTCCTTTAGACATGCGCATGAATCAGAAAAGCAAATTGACCGCGCAAACGATAGTGGAAGAATACAGCGAGGAGCAATTGGCCGATGTGCTGTACCTCTACGGTGAATTAAAGAACAGCCGAAGATTGGCATCCGCCATCGTGAAAGCACGCTCAGAGCAAAGTATCCGTACTACAGGAGAATTGGCAAACGTACTGAAGCCCCTGCTGGGATTCAATCGCGAAAAGAAGGACTTGGCTCGTGTATTCCAAGCTCTCCGCATCGAAGTCAATGGAGAGATGAAGGCTTTGCAACAAATGCTGGAGGCCGCCATCGAAATACTGAAACCAGGTGGGCGATTGGTCATCCTGACCTATCATTCTTTAGAAGACCGCATGGTGAAGAATCTGATGAGAAGCGGTAACGTGAAAGGCGAGAGCGAAACAGACATCTTTGGACGAAACAAATCAATGCTGCGACCTGTGAACAGAAACGTGATCATCCCCTCTGAAGAAGAGCAGGCAGCTAACCCCAGAAGCCGGTCGGCAAAATTGCGTATTGCAGAGAAAACAGGAGAAAATGAGTAAGAAAGAGGACAAGAAAATACAGAATCCTGAAGAGGAAGAAATCCAGAGCCTGCAACAAAAGGAGCAAGCCAAGGAAGAGAGCAGTGGTCAACAATTGCTCAATTCCTTGTTGACTGAGGGCGAAGATGAAGACCAACAAATCAAGGGATGGAAGGATCTTACCAAGGTGCTGAGTATCGATGGGCAGTGGTTCCGTCGTCAAATCTGGGTGATTCTGATCATTGTGCTGGGCATTATCGTCTATATCACGAACCGATATCAGGCCCAGAGCGAGATCATTCTCGAAGAGAATCTGCGTGATTCTCTGAAAGACATGAAGTTCCGCAGTCTGACCCGCAGCAGCGAGTTGACTCTGAAATGTCGTCAAAGCAAACTGGAGGAGCAACTGAGGGCGAATGGAGACAGCAGTCTCGCACCCAGTACAGAAGCTCCATTCTACATATACAGAAACAAGTAAGATAAGGCATGAAGGCTGACAAGAATAATTCCATCGGACGTTTCCGCATCATCTTCCTGTTGATGTGTCTGGCAGGTCTGTACATTTTAGGAACGGCCCTTCATACCATGCTGCCTCCAACCAGCGAATACTGGGATAAGGTAAGCAAACGATTCATTAAGGAAAATCTACCCATTCCTGCCACTCGAGGCAACATCTACTCGTGGGATGGTCAATTGTTGGCTGGATCCATTCCAGAATACCGCCTCTATCTGGACTATGTGGTAATCGACAAGGACTCAACCGCTCGTGTAAATGCACAAGCTTGGCGAGACTCTGCATTCGATCACGACATAGACAGCATCTCATTGGGACTTGCCAGCATCTTCCACGACAAGAGTGCCGAGTGGTTCCGTCAGCGGCTT